>JBHIDS010000019.1:0-17598 GCA_046760205.1 Candidatus Methanofastidiosia archaeon | reverse complement strand
GTGAGAGAAAACTACATCCCTTCATCTAACTTGATTCTTCTCCTTCCATGCTCTGCAAGAAAACCTTACTCTAAATCCCAGAGCCACAAAAAAATCTTCAAAGCTTTAAAGAGAATGAGAAAATATCTCTGTGAGTTGATATACACCTCCCCCTTAGGAATAGTTCCAAGAGAGCTTGAAAGAGTTTTTCCAGCAGCCCACTATGATATTCCTGTTGAGGGAGAGTGGTATCCAGAGGAGAAAGAGAGAATCAACAAAGTATTGGAAGAGATTCTTAAAAGAGTGGAGAATCCAAGAGTATGGGTGGTTGGGGATGAAAAGGATGGAAAACTCTTTGAGTTTGAAACCTTCAGTTTTTATGAGTTGAAGAATCTCAAACATGAAATCTTAAAGGAAATCAAATCTTTAAACCCTTCAAAATCCAACCTTCAAAGTTCCAGCATAAAGACGATTTTTGACTATCAGTTCGGTATTGGTGCTGGGAGGAGGATCTTGAGGAGTACAAAATACATAAAAACAAAACCTTTGAGGCTTTTCTCTGAGAAACAGCTTGCCCTACAGAACAAATCAGGCTTTTTCACATTGACTCTTGAAGGTGCGAGGATTCTAAAGGAGTACAAGTGGATAGAGATTCATGATTTTAAGCTAAAAGGGGATTTGTTTGTTCCAGGCATCAAAGAATTCTCTGATGATATTCGAGTTGGGGATGAGGTTTCAATTTTGAGGAAAAATGAAGTAGTGGGTGTAGGTAGGGTACTTATGCCAGCAGAGGAGATCAGAGGAAGAGAGAAAGGGCTCTGTGTGAAAGTGAGGAGAAGGACATGAAGAATTTCTTCTCAGTTCATGAGAGAGATGATGTAAGTCATGTGGTTGTGAACGTTAGAGTTTGCGAGTACTCAAGATGCCTCATGTGTGGTTTTGGAGCTTTAAGGGATTTTACCCAGGAAGAGATCATAGAGGACTTTGAGAGAATTCTTCCAAAACTCACTCTAAAAAACGTTAGTTTCTATATTTCAGGAAGTTTCTTCAACGACAGGGAGTTCACGAAAAAAACTAGGGAGTTTATCTTAAAAAGCCTCTCTGAAAAAGAAAAGGTGACGGTGGAGGCTATGCCAGAGCACCTTTCAAAAGAGAAACTCAAGGGATTTGAAAATCTAGAGGTTGCAATTGGGCTTGAGTCTGCCTCTGATTTCGTTCTGAAAAATTGTGTGAGAAAGAGTTTCAGGTTTAAGGACTATTTAAAAGCCTCAGATGTTCTAAAGGATCTAAACTTGCCTCTCAAAACCTATGTACTTTTTAAGCCTCCCTTTTTAACAGAAAAAAATTCAATAGAAGATTTTAGGAAAACAATCTTAGAAATTAAGGATTTGACAGATTCTATCTCAGTAAATCCAGTTTGTGTGATGAGAGGAACTCCCTTAGAGACATTGTGGAGGGGAAAGCTATACAGACCTCCTTGGCTTTGGTCCCTTCTTGAAGGTTTGAGGTCTGCAAAGAAAGAATTTCTGGGAGAACTCATCTGCGAGCCTATGATGGCTTCCACCATGAGAGGAGTGCACAACTGTGGGAGATGTGATAGAGAGATTCTTTCAAACCTTAGGAGAGGAATTTATGAGGATATAGAATGCTCCTGCAAGCTCACATGGAAAAAGGTTTTGGAGATTGAGGAGAGAATAAATGGAGTTATGGATGAGAGATTCTTCAAAAGAAGATAACTTCAATATACATTGAAGTTAAAGCTAAGTTTTATAAGAGGGAGATCAATATTCCAACATGGAGCTTGATGAGATTCTACAAATCTTCACCACAGATGAAGAGAAGGCAAAGCTACTCTCCATGGAGCTTGCCAACGACACAGGAAGAAGAATCTTAGAGAGTGTTTTTGCAAAACCAAAGAGTGTGGAGAGGATATCAAAAGAACTCGATATTCCACTGCCAACGGTGATGTTTCACCTAGAGAGGTTCTTGGAGATAGGGATAGTTAAGGTGGTAGAAACCTCTCTATCCAAGAAGTGGAGGGAGATAAAGTACTACGGTCCTGCTAAGAGGGCAATTCTTCTCATTCCCTCTCAAAGACAAGAGACTGTGGAGTACATCTCATCTGCTGTGAAGTCGAGAATAATCTCTCCTCTATCCACTCTCGTGGTTCTAATCTCAACAGGAGCTTTGGGTCTTCTTTTGAGAGGAGCTTTCTACAAAACCGTAAAGATTCCAGCAGCAGTTCCAATGGATATTACCTATGGGGAGGCTGTGCGAAAAGCAGAGGATCTTGGAGTGCAGAAGGCTACCGGGATTTTACCAGAAATAGTGAAGGTCTTGAGTATAGATCCCCTAATCTTTGTCTTTTCAGGATGTCTTATAACGCTATTGGTACTTTTCATCTACTCAAAGCTGAAAAGTTGAAGTTGGAATGGAAAGGTATAAATACTCGAAATTCAAAAAACCTTTGGTGGTACGGTGCCAGAGCTTTTGGTGAGAGATGCAATGACTGAAAACATTGTAATAGTAGCAAAAGATGTCTTGGCATCTGAAGCTGCAAAAATAATGACTAAGAGAGATGCAGACTGTATCATAGTGACAGAGAACTCCAAACCCAAGGGAATCGTCACTGCATCTGACTTTCTACGTCGTGTTGTGGCTCAAGGGAAACTAGCCTCTGGGCTTAGAGTTAAGGACATAATGTCTCAGCCTGTTATTTCAATAGATTCTCAAGAGGATCTGATAAAGGCTTCCAAGTTGATCTCTGAAAATGGAGTGAAGAGGCTGGTGATCACTGAGAATGAGAGGGTGGTGGGGATAGTCACCTCTTTGGAGATTGCAGCTTTGGTACCTGAGATTGGAGTGAAGGAGAGGGAAGAGAGAGAGATTGGACCCTCAATGTGCGAGGTCTGTAGTGGATACTTTGAGGTTTTGTCCGAGGTAAATGGGAAGTATGTATGTGAGGAGTGTAGAGACATTTTAGATTGATTTGGTAAATTTATTTAATTTATTTAATAGGTGATGAGATGAGACTTGAGAATTTGATGAACCCTCCCATAGTTGTGGACAAAGACCAGCGCCTTACTCATGCAATTTCACTTTTGAAAAAACACAGAATTTCAAGACTTTTGGTGATGGAGCACAAAAGACTTTGTGGAATAATCACAGAGAAGGATATCTTGAGAAAGGTTGGATTGCTTTCAGAAGATATAAAGGTTTCCTCATATCACATCTCAAGCTGTACCACACTAGATCCATTTGTACTCAAATCTTCAGATGACATGAAAAAAGCTGTTAAACTCTTTAAAAAGAGGAAGATATCCGGAATTCCCATAGTCAACGGGAAGCTGGTTGGCATAGTTACAAAGGTTGATGTTATCAGAAACTTCAGATTCGATGGAGTGGTTTTAGAGTGTATGGAGAGAGACTTTAAGGTAGTTGCAAGCGACGACAGGGTGATTCACGCCAGAAAACTTTTGATGGAAAGCGGAAGCCTACTTCTTCCTGTCATGGATGAGATACTGGTGGGCGTGGTGACTGCCAAAGATGTTTTGTATGGATTGACAGAATTCAGAAAGAAGATTGACAAACACATGAACTCTTTGGTAAAAAACTTTTTAGTGTATGAGATAATGTCTAGAGATGTAAAAACAACCACACCTGATGAGGAGTTGGAGGGTGCTAAGAAAGTGATGCTTGAAAACAAGTTCTCAGGTCTTCCTGTAGTTGAGGATGGAGAGATAGTTGGAATTTTGACAAAGGATACTCTTATAGATTATGTTTCAAAGAAGCTTTAACTCTTCCTCAATGGAAGTGAAGATGTCGGTAATTCTATTCATCTGGTTGAGGTGAATTGGGGATGATGGCACAGTGGACATACGAAGTCCTGAGCAAAGCTAGGGATTTGAGTGGGTGTAAGCGAGCTGTATGTCCGTGATTGTACGAAATTGGACACGCCATTTTCACTTGGTTGATTCAAAGCCTTTGACAATCATAATGGCTAAGAAACTCATCCGTGATACGAATAGTTAGTTCCTGTCTGTGAGACAGTTTTTCCTTAAGTTTTTGATCTGTAGTTAGAATAAAACTATCTGTTGTTATAGCTGCCTTAATTAGGTATAAGTCTTTCTGTGGCGTCTCCTGTTCCAGTTCTGGAGGCAAGGACATCGCATTTGACCCCTCAAGGATGTGGAATTTTTTCATTATTTAGACGAAAACTTAACATGAACCATTTTGCGAGTTTTCGACTTTCAGGTTTCCAATACCCTGATTTCTTGGCCATCCGCCACATCTTATGGTCTAAGCCTTCTCCCTTTATAGTAACGAACTTATCACATTTCTTTAAAACTTTCTCTAAAAAATCAGAGACTATTTTATGTTTTTTTGGATCAGATATATAATGGACAACCCACTCATCAATAGTGATTTCCAACCTAATTACCCTCCTTTTTGGAAACTTTCAAAATATCTTTGAGATCCTTCAACTCTCCTTCCATAAAAGATGTTAATCCTCCTTCAACCTGTCCATCGGCATTTACAAGCTGGCGTTCAAATTTACTTCTTTTTTTGTCTTTGGTAGATAAATAGCAAGATATTTCATCAAGGTTAAGCTCTCCTTTAGAGACTGCTCCAAGCAATGCTAGGACAAAGTGCTCACTATGAGTGGAAATAACCATCGTCTTCTGTTCTTCCTTGACCAATCCAATTAACGCATAAGCGAGATTCCTCAAAGCTTTTGGATGCAAATGAATCTCTGGCTCTTCAATGCACACAACGGATGTATCACTTCGAAGGCTCTTCGCAAGCAAGTAGACGACTTGGTTGATACCAAATCCATCGTTAACCAACTCAGTTGGCAATCCTGTCGCCTTGTCTGTAGTGTTAAGCCAGAAAAGGTTAGTCCCTGGTGTTAATCTAACTCGCAAGTCCCTTTGGAAGATTTGTTCGAGATAGTGACTTATCGTACTTTCAAGATACAGGTTATTGGCTAGGAGGGTTGCTATTTCGTCCTCCGTAAAAATCGTCGGAGTAAGCGAGACGGTTCCATAGTGTGGTTTGGAAAATCCTCTTTTTAGATGCACAAAATCACTTCTCCTAAGTGTTTCCACGGGGCTATTAAGCACAGTAGCCAGCTCCTGAGCAGTTTTTCCAGCTTCAGGCCCCTCAGTTTCACTTGTTACCTGAGTGAGGATCCCGTTCCAGTTTATTGTGAAAGAAGTTTTCTCATGTTTCACAGTTACAGTCTTCTGCTGGTTTGTTGGATAAGGAAGAGGTGTCTCGATTTCAAGCGTAATATTCCATGGCTTTTCCACCCTAAGCTCAAATCGCCCATTCTTCTTGCTCAGACTAACTCCATAGGTAACTTGCGTTGAATCATGCACAACCCCGATTTTCAACTCGATTTGCTCATCGGGATTATGATTAAATACAACTTGTTCAAATCCACCAAAACTAGCAAACCCAAGATTAAAAAAGTTATCAACCGGCTGGTTGGGATTAAGAACGATGTTTCTAAAGATTGCTAAGGCGTGCATAAGGGTTGATTTTCCAGAACCGTTCGGACCATAAAGAATAGTCAGAGGAGCAGTCTCAACTTTTCCCTTTTTGATAGATCTTAAATTTTTAACACTAATATAACTTAACATTCAGATCCCTCCTTTATTTTTCTCCTTTCTATAAACTTATCCATCCACATTATAACACATCCAATTTCACCTAACTTATTCATATCCAAACCATTCACATTCATCATTTCTTCACATCACCTCTTTACATAAATCTCTTCATTCTTTATAAATCTTATCCATCCAATAATCAAAACCTTTTATCCTCCAAAATCATAAAAATCCAAGAGATTAGAATTGGAGTTTTCATTCTAGAATTTAGAAAGAGGATAAGAAAGATAACATCCAATTGAATTCTCCAAGATCAAACTCTCCTGATTTTAACATCGTTAAAGCTAAGGCAATCGACCTATATTTTTTCTGAGCCAAAAGACAAAAAAAATGGTGGCAAGCGATTTTAAATTTTTAATATCATGCTATTATAAGCAATCTTAAAACCTTTGGTTTCAATAAATTTTCTTTCCTTGCCATTTCTGTTTACAGAATTTGTATGATTTATGTGGGTGAAGTAAATTTTGGTTTTCACATTTTCTAGAAGCTCAATAGTTTCTTTAATAGGCGGATGTGGAACTTCTGTGAATCTGGGTATTTCGGCTCTTGAATAGAAAGTACCATCAATTAAGGCAATGTCAGCCATGTTAATTTCTTCAATAAGCTCATCTGTCCAATGGTCTACATCTGGTAAATAGATTACTCTTTTCTCTGATTTTATAATATATCCTACAGTATCAGCAATTTCGTTTCTATGAGGAACTTGAATTGCTATACATTTGAATCCATCTAATTTGAATTCTTCTCTCTGATATATTTCCTTAATTTTGATATTCTTTCTTTGAACGAGAAGATTAAATGGGTAGTTATTATTTAGAAACTGTTTCATCTTTGGAGTACAAAACACTGGAAGATTTTTTTCTTCTACCGATTCCTTTCCAAGATGCCATAATCCAGAGCAATGACCAAGATGAGCATGGGTTAATAAAATTCCACTTATAGGAATTTTCCCTTTTCTTCTTATTCTATTAACTTCCCCCCAGACCATATGCAACTGGTATTTAAAATCTGGTGATGCATCGATTAAATAACAAAAACCTTCTTTTTTATCCAAAATGGCGATAGAAGGTCCAAGCCTCTTATATTTTACATATTTTCTAGCTTTGTTACATATATCACAATAACAGCCTGTGTGAGGAATTCCATCATCTTGTCCCGATCCTAAAATTTTTATTCTCATACCTTTGTCATATTTTCTTTTTATTTTAAATCTATCTCTCAAACGATTCTTGAATACAATAACATAGATCCTTATCTATCCCAACCTTAAAGCTCACAGAGCTAACCAAAACCTTTTATATTTCAAATTCAAGAAAATCAGGGGGTTTTGAAAGGGAGGCTTTCCCACTTCATGCGGGAGTTGCCGAGACTGGTCAAAGGCGCAGGATTCAGGGTCCTGTCACGAAGGTGTTCGTGGGTTCGAATCCCATCTCCCGCACTTCTGGTTTTCTCGCCTTGCTTAAGTATGCAATCCTTCCCATGCTCTCTGTAAACTCAAGCTCAAAACCTGCGTTTACGAACAAATCCTTCAAATCCCTTTCGTTAAAAACATGAACGAAAGGTTTTAGAATTCTCAACTTGGGAGTGATGAGAAGAACAACGCCCCCGGGTTCTAGCAGGTTTAAAAATATCTTCAAAGCCTCTAGAGGCTTTTCAAAGTAGTAAAAAGAACCTGCACACAAAATAGTTGAAAAGCTCTCTCTCCTAAAGGGAGGTCTTAAGGCATCTGCCAGCATTAGAAAACCTGGATACTCTTTGCATCTTCCAAGCATTCTCTCTGAGATGTCAATCCCAAAAGCTCTTAAATGCATGGTGGTGTAACCTGTCCCAACTCCAACATCTAGGATTTTCTCCCCCTCTATCTCTCTTCTAAATCTTTTGAGCATCTCTTTTTTGTAGATTCTTTCATTTATAAAATCGTAGATTGGAGAGAGAAAATCGAAGAGGAGCTTTGCCATTTTTTTGTTTGTAAATAAAGGCATGAAATTTTTTGAAGGAGAAGGTAAAAAGGGTTTTGATTCCAACAGTAAGCTATATAAATGTTCAACCATAGAGGAATTTGCATGTATGAGTTAGAAAATCCTCCAAACTATGAGAGATTTCATCTAAGAGGCAATCCCTTTACTCAACTCTCAAGTGAGGGAATAGAAGACTTTGAGGATTTGCACGTCTCCCAAGACATAGATTCAAAGATTGCAGAGGCGCTCTCCAACGTTCTAATCTCTGGGGCTGGCATAGTTCTGTGTGTCATTGGGAATTTGGGAACAGGAAAAACCCAAAGATTGAGGGGAATCAAGAAATTGATAGAGGATCAAAATGGCTTTGGAGTATATGTCAAGGTGGATTCAAGTGATGTCCTAAAGGTAACGAGAGACCTCTTTGAAAATCTTGAAGTTGAGGGAGAAAAGGGATTTCTTGGAAAAATCTTGAATGTCTTCTCATCTCCAAAAAAACCTCTTGAAGATCTCTCCATCTCCAACTATGATTCCTCAGAGCTTGGAAAAAAGCTCAAGGAAAACTTCGAGATGTTTAAAACCTCAGCTCTTCTCATAGATGAACTTGAGAATCTCTCTGAGGCTCCAGAAGAGGAACTCATTTTATTCTTTGAAATGCTTCGAGAGTTCATATCTGACATGCCAGAAAGCTGTATCTTTTCTCTTGCTCTGACAGAGAAGGGGTATGAGGAACTCAATTCTAAGTTTCCTGCCTTTCTCTCGAGATTTCACTACAAAATGAGAAGTGAACAACTGACACAGGACAAGGCGCAAGAGCTTGTCAAAAAGAGGTTGAATGTTGAAAGAATTTCAGAAGTGATAAATCCCCTTTACCCTTTCAACGAGAGTGCGATAAACCTCGCATGTGATATGGCAAAGGGAAACCCCAGATACTTACTGAGAATTCTCCATATAGTTTTAACCTCTGCCTCCAGGGAAAAGCTCATAGATCTCATAGACGATAGATTTGTTTCCTCAGTTGTCAAGGCTCCAACTTCGGTGGACGAGTACATAGCAAGGGTACCTCATGACCTTCGAGATATAGTTTCAAATATCACAAAAAAGCACAGGGGAGGTCCAGTTTCCTACGTCCAGCTCTCAAAGGAGATGAGAACTTCCCCCACAATCATGTATACCTCATTAGAGGAGCTTGTGGGAATGGGAATTCTTGATGAGGTGAGGGGGAAGTACGAGATAACAGAGAGGATGAAAGCCATCCTGATGGAGGAAGAGAAGAAGAGGAGAGGGATGGAGGTTTAGAATCAGATACTCAACTCAATCCCAGAAAAATCAAAACTCCCAATACACCAGAGGCAATGGGCGTTAAAACCCATCCTGAAAATATCCTCAAGAGTATCCCACTTTGGATAGTCCTCGTTCCCTTCAAGACTCCAACTCCAACAATTGCTCCCACCATCGCCTGTGAGAGGGAAGCTGGGATTGCAAGAAAGGTACAAACTATGAGAGCTGAGGCTGCAGAGATCTGAGCTATGAAGGCTGTGAGTGGATCCAAGAGGGCGATGCTTCTACCCACTGTAAACATCACCTTTCTTCCGTAAAGTAAAGCTCCAAGTCCAATTCCAACGCCTCCAAGAAGGGCTGCCATTTTAGGTTTTAAGATATCGATGCCTACCAAAACCCCAACTGCATTTGAAACGTTGTTTGCTCCAAGGCTGTAGGCAACATAGCACCCACTTCCAACAACGAGATACCCTAACAATCTTTCAAAGAGGTAGATGTCACCTACAAAACTCAAGGTTAAAGATAAGAACTTTGAAAAGAGGAGGACAAGGGCACCAGACATTAAGGGAAGGAGTATCCAAACCAAAACTATTCTCAAAGTCAAAATCCAATTCACTTGAGAATTCTCAAAAACTCCCAAACTAACTAAAGCCCCCATAATGGCATGGGTGGTGGATACAGGCAATCCCTTATAGGTAGCGAGGCCCACCCATACCCCAGCTCCCATAAGGAGAGAGAGTATCATCACATAACTCATCTGAGGAGGGGGAAGGATGCCCTCTCCAAGGGTTTTCATCACTCTCTCTCCCTGATGCAAGGCTCCAAGGAGAGCAAAGAGAGCCACCACGATGGAAGCCCTCTTGAAAGTGAGTAACCTCGCTCCATAGGCTGCACCCATGGCATTGGCTGCATCGTTTGCCCCAATGTTGAATGCTACAAAGATTCCTGCAAAGATTGTTAGAATTTTCAACACCCCCAAAGTAACCTAAGAAATCTTTATATACCTTTGGTTGAAGTGAGAGTATGTTTGGTTCTAGAGAGGAAAAGGTCAAGAAAGGCTTTTTAAAACACTTGGAGCTTGTGAGAAAGTGCCTTGAGGAGATGAGAGAAACAGTCATCGCTTACTTTAAAGAAGAGGAGGAGAAATTTCTAGCCCACTCCTTCAACGTTCACAAGCTGGAGTCAGAGGCTGACAAGGTGAGAAGGGAGGTAGAGTTGAAACTCTTCGAGGGTGCCTTCATTCCAGCTCACAGAGAGGATTTTCTAAATCTGATAGAGAGTTTTGACAAGATTGCAGACGAGGCAGAGGCTTCCATGGATTTGATAGTCTTGTCAAGGCCCCAGATTCCTAAAAAGCACAGAGAGGAATTCATTCAACTTGTCGAGGATATCTTGAAGATCTTTGAGGCTTTGAGAGAGGCAACCTTTATGATGTATGAGAACAGGAAAAAGTGTATGAAATACATAGAAGAGGTGGAAAATCTTGAGAGTGAGATAGATGAGAGAGAGTGGAAGCTTTTGAAGAGGATCTTCTCATCTGATCTTGATGGATACCAGAAGCTCTTGATAAGAGAGCTCACCCAGAAACTTTCAGATATAACTGACAGGGCAGAGAACACCTCCGATCTCATTTTAGGAATGCTTGCAAAGAGGATCATCTAAATCAAAATGCTCCCCCATTTTTTGATGTTCTCCTCCTTTAAAAAACCATAATTTTTTATCCTAAAGGTGGTTTTATACCTCATCTTACCCCAATCCTCAGTCTTGATTTCCTCTAAAACCATCTCAAAGCTCTCCTGTGATTTTAAAATGATCATCTCACCCATGAATTGAAAGACTACTCTCTCTTTCCTGATTTCAAGAATTCTCAATTCATTTCTTTCGAAGGGAATCTCGTAGATTGGGTAAAGCATAGAGGCAGCACCACCCCCAGCATCTCCTCCAAGGCTCTGCCCAATCCCAAAGATTGCGAGGAGACTATCATCAAGCTCAAAGTCCATCATACCCTCTAAAACTCTCTCCTCCTCATTGAAGATGTAGGTGGGAAAGTCTATCATCATGAGAACCCTCTCGCCCTCTAAAAGCTCTCCCTCGGTGTGTTTCCAGAACTCGATGAAGAGATACTCTCTTTCGAAAGGATCTCCATACTCTGTGATCTTCAAAACCTTGAAAGCAGAAACCTCAAAAACCCAGTAATGCCTCGAGATGCAACCTGCGGGGCAATCTCCCCAACCCTTGAAAAAGGTAAGTTCAAATCCATCTTTTGTTTTCTCAACCTCAATGTCTGTCTCACATCCAAAGTCAGCCTCACACTTCTCAATATCTTCCACTTCAGGAAACTTCATTTTAACAAGTTCTATGGCATCTTTTTCTGTAAGAGAAACCTGGTTGAGGCAACCCGAAAGGAGAACCAGAAAGACAATCATCTTTTTCATGATTTTCATTTCATCTTTTGGTATTTAAGGTTTTCACTTAGGTTCAACAGATGTTGAAGTTATACTATATGTATCAAAATGAGTGGAATTTGATGGATGCGACAAGAATCCAGTTGAATTGTATAACGTCTAAAAAACCCAAAACTTTAAATACTATTATCATAGAAACTTAAGCATGAAAAGGGTTGTGGTTTGCCTTGTGATTCTCCTCATCACCTCAATCCAGAAAACCCAATCTCAGGATCCAGTACAGGAACTTCTCTTACTCTTGAACGATGAGAGAATGTCAAGAGGAATTCCACCTCTAACCTTAAACGAAACCCTCTCCCAGGTGGCTTTGGAACACTCCAAGGACATGATGGATAACGACTACTTTGCCCATACATCTCTTGATGGAAGAACTCCAGCCCAGAGAGTCTTTGATTCAGGTTACTATGACAACTACTCTGGAGCTCAAGCTATAGGAGAGAATCTCACCATGCACTCTGGGGAGGTGAACGTGGCACAGGCTCACACAGCATTAATGGAAAGCTCTGGTCACAGAGAGAACATCCTTAATCCAAATTTCAACGAGGTGGGGATGGGAATAGTTACAGGAGAGTTTAAAGGCAGCATAGTCACTATATACACCCAAGTTTTCTGCTACAAAGGAGAATCCAATGAGATCCCAAATCCATTTCCAAACGAAGTACCTGTGGCTCAGGCTGAGTACAAGGTTTTAGGTGATAAGGTCGTTCTGGATGCCTCCTCATCCTATGATCCAGATGGAAAGATAGTGCTCTACCAGTGGTTTGAGAATGGAAGTTTTCTTGGGGAGGAGGAAGTATTGAGAATCTCTCTGCCTGAGGGAGAACATGTAATAACCTTGAAAGTGATAGATGAGAGGGGAGCTTCCTCCACAAAGATTTTGGTTTTGGTAGTTGAAGGAAAGAATAAAGCTCCAGTAGCTGATGCTGGGGAGGATATGTTGGTTGAGGAGGGAGAGGAGGTCATCCTAGATGGAGCATCTTCTGAAGACGATTCCAAGATTCTCTTGTACGAGTGGTTCGAGGAAGATGTACTCTTGAGTTCTGAGATCACCTTCAAGTTGAACCTTACTCTTGGAGTTCACATCCTAACCCTAAAGGTGACTGATGATGAAGGTTTAGAGGATACAGACGAGATAGAAATCACAGTATATCCAAAAAGTTCTGTTGAACTTGAGGGAGAAATAACCAATAAGAGAGAGGTTTTGTTAATTTTGGATTCTCCTCAGGCCCTTGAGATGAGTTTCTCACAAGATGGAGAGAACTTCTCAGAATGGGAGCCTTACAAGGGAAAAAAATTCTACATCTTAGAAGGAGGAGACGGAGAGAAGACCATCTGGGTGAGATTTAAAAACAACCTCTGGGTTACACCCCCAGTTTCCACTTCTGTAGTTCTTGATATAGAACCTCCAAGATACATCAAGGATTTGAATTTTAGGATTGAAAAGAACAAGGTTTACCTTAGCTGGAGTAAGGTTGATGATGCAGCTTTTTATAAAATTTACAAGAGAGAAGAGAATTCAGAGATGGAGTTAATAGGAAAAACTCAAAAGAATTACTTTGAGGATTCAGGATTTTTTGGTGTTTTCTCTTACAGTGTTCATCCTGTGGACTATGCTGGGAACGAGCAGATGAAGGGAAATTCTGTCAAAGTTAATCTTGGATTTTCAAGGATTCACCTTTTATATCTCTTTAGCTTTGTGCTTGGAATCCTCATCTTGCTCTATGTTGGGTTATGGATATACAGTTTGAAAAATTCAATCCCTCTTTAGATCCTTTAGAGAGAGGGAGTGCTTTTTTGCAATCTCACTTAAGGCAAACTCTACAGTGTTTCTAACCTCCAAGCTCTCATCATTTCTTATTTCAAGAAGAGGTTTTAGGGCTCTCAAATCCCCACTTCTTCCAAGAACATAGGCTGCATATCTTCTAACGTACTTGTTCTCATCCTTTAACCTTTCAATGAGAGGCTCCACTATCCTCTTGTCATCATGCCTCAACATCAGACAAACCATACGTCTCACCTGCCAGTCCTTACACTCCAAGGCATCTATCAAGGCATCGAAAGCCTTTCTCTGTCCAAATTCTCCTAGACAATATGCACATCTCACCCTCACCTTCCTGTTTTCATCCTTAAGTAAGGGAACGAGGTTTTCTATAGCTCTTTCATCTCCAATCCTATAGAGAGCATCCACAGCCCTTCTTCTCACCTCATGATACTCATCTTCCAAAGCCTTTAGGAGAGCATCGAAGGCTCTTTTATCTTTGGTTTTAGTCAAAATAAGAGCAGCCCTTGCCCTAACTTCTCTTGAGGGATCTTTCAAGGCGAGAAGGACGATTTCTGTTCCCCTCTTTGAAAGCCTCTCTACTTCATCCAAGATTTGAAGCTTAGACTTATAATCACAATTTAAGAATTTCTTATGAAGTTCTCTGAGCTTTCCCCTGCCCCAAAAGCCCTCAACCACACTCATCCTCCCACCTCTTTACTATATCTAAAGCCTCTATGGCATCTTTTGCATACTCTGCTTTTATGGAGCGAGCAAAACCCTCATCTGTAGGAACCCCTCCTATCAAAACCTTCACCTTTCCTGTAAGACTACGAGCTTTTAGGAGCTTTGAGACCTTTCTCATCTCCTCTCTTCCAAGGCTCAAGAGAGTGGACATGCAAAGCACCCCCGCTTTTTCTCTCTCCATCACATCCACAAATCTTTTGGCAGGAACGTTCATTCCGAGATCGATGACTCTAAACCCATAGGCTGTAAGCAGATTTTCAACGATGTTTTTTCCAATGTCATGAACATCTCCGTCCACAGTTCCAAAAACTATCCTCAACTTCCTTTTGAGCTCTTTTTTTTTCCAGGTGTTGCGCAAGAAAGGAAACACCCTCATTCATCACCTCTCCAGCCATTATCAAATCTGGGAGAAAGTACTGATAACTCTCATACCTCTCTCCCACTATATCCATTCCCCTTGCCATACCCTCAAGAACTGCCTTTTTTGGGGGGATTCCAGCCTTTAGGGCTTTTCTGCAAGCTTCAATGATGTCTTCCATGTTGAAGTTCACCACATCCCACTTCAGTCTCTCAAGAATCTCTTTCTCCTTCATGAGACATCCTCCTTTTTTTCTTTTAAAAATCTATCCAGCTCATCTTTTGAGAGATCTATACTCAACATTCCATTCTCCCCCCTGATTTCAATCAAAACGTCATTCACCAAACTAATCTCAACTAAATCTCCAAGTTCTCCCTCAAGAACAACTCTAGGTCCATAATCTTCACCAACGCTTATACTCTTTAAATATTTTTCTGATTTTAGGATAATGCTGAAGGCATGTTTTGAAACCATAATACTTTTAAGGAAATATATCATATAACTATGTATCGTTTGAAGGATCAAACAAAGTTTTATGGGTGCATCCATGGATTTATCAGAGTTAATGTTTGAACTTTCTCATGAAAGAAGGGTTGAGGTCTTAAAGGCTGTCTCAAAAAAGAGTATCAAAGTAACTGAGGTTGCAGAATCTCTCAAAATGTCCCACTCTGAAATTTCAAGACATATATCAAGACTAATGGATGCAAAACTTATAGATAAGAATTCTGATGGTTCCTACTTCCTAACTACAGTTGGAAAAATGATTATCTCATATCTTCCAGAATTCTCATTTATTGCAAAAAATGTTGATTTCTTTCTAAATCACGATGTTTCTTTCCTTCCAAGAGAGTTTAGGAGGCGCCTTGGAGAGTTGAAAATGGCAAATATCATTGAAAAGACTCTCCAGGCAGTTGAGGAATCGATAAATCTCTTCAAAATGGCAGAAGAATTTGTCTGGGCAATGTCAAGTGAGGTCATGGAAGAACCTGGAAAGATTCTTAATTTGAAGTTGCAGGAAAACCCAAACTTTGGATGGAGAGGAATTTTTCCAAGAGAGATAATTGAGAATCCAGAAAATGAGAGAGTATTGGATGAAATTCATACAACGTTTTTGATAAATGAGAAGATGGCAATATTGTTTTTTCCAGATTTAGATGGGAAAACCGATTTCTCCAAAGCCTTTGTTTCTGATGATGAAAAATTTTATAACTGGTGCAGGGATTTGTTTTTGTATTATTGGGAAAAGGCTAAGATTTAATACAAAAATCTTCTCTTTAGATAGAGTATCAAAGGTAGAGATGCGTAAGCCAAATTCTTTCCCTCTTCAGTTAGGGAGTATTCAACTCTAACAGGCACTTCATCAAAAACCTTTCTTTCAACGTATCCATTTTTCACCAAAATAGTTAGCTTATCTGTGAGGGTTCTTGAGCTTATTCCCTTCAAGAATTTTTTTATTTCATTAAATCTCATTTTCCCCTTCTTTTTCAACAAATAGATTATCTCTATTGTCCATTTTTGAGAGAAAATATTCATGACTTTCACAATTATGTTCAATTCATTATTCATCTCTTCCTCAGAATGCTCTATTTCCATCAATTTTTCTGAAATTCTCTTTGAATATTCCAAAAACTCCTCGATCTCTCGTTCTACAAAATCATGAGTGTGCAAAAAATCACCTTGTGAGTTTACATTCACCTAAACCTTTATATAGTTTACTATTCACACCAAGTAAAAATTTGCACTTAGTGCAATTATAAAAATAGGTGATTTTATGAAAAATGGTTTATCCCTTGTAACAGGAGCAAATGGACATTTGGGAAACAATTTGGTTAGGATTCTTTTAAAGAGAGGAAGGAATGTAAGGGCAAGTGTTAGAAACCTGGATAACAAAAAACCTTTTGAGGGCACTGACTGTGAAATAGTATACGCAGATCTTTTGGATAAGGACTCGCTCTTAAAGGCTCTTGAGGGAGTGGATACACTCTTTCAGGTGGCAGCAGTCTTCAAGCACTTTGCAAAAGACCCGGGGGAAGAGATAATTAAGCCCGTAGTTGAAGGCACGAAAAACATCCTTGAGGCTGCAAAGGAACAAGATGTTTCAAAGATAGTTTACGTGAGCTCCACCGTTGCTCTGGGAGATTCTTCAACAAAAGAGAATCCATTTACTGAAAAGAATTGGAACACAAACACCACATTCCCCTACTTTTATGCCAAGACGAAGTCTGAGAAGATTGCTTTAGAGCTTGCAAGAGAACTGAATCTCTGGTTGGTGACTGTGCTTCCTTCAGGAATGGTCGGACCAAACAATCACGATCACTTAACACCCTCAATGGAACTACTCCATAGAGTGCTCCACAACGAACTTTTTGTAGATGTTGGATTCAATTTTACTTTCGTGGACGTGAGAGATGTGGCAGAGGGAATGCTCCTTGCAGAGGAGAGAGGAAGAAATGGAGAGAGGTACATTTTAGCAATTGAGGATGTAACATCAACTTCAGAGCTTGTAGAGATAGCCCAATCTCTCTATCCCTTTGTGAGAAAACCTCTCTTCAAGCCCTCAAAATCTATTTTGAACTCAATCGCCTTACTCTCAGAGTTTGCATCAAAAATCACAGGAAAGCCGCCCCTTCTCATGCGATCTCAGGTAGAACTATTCCACAGAAAATCCACATATTTGGATATAAGCAAAGCAAGAGAAGAACTTGGTTACTCTCCAAGACCTTCAAGGAAAGCTATCAAAGAGTGTTTTGAGTATCTGAGAGAGAGGGGATGAATGAGAATTTCTTTTCATATAGAACATGAACTTCATGATTTCACAAATATTTCAAATAATTTTTTGATTTCTTCCGGAACTTTTTTCATTTCTTCAGCAGTTTTTGCTCCTTTTTTCTTGTCATAATTTGAACTTTTGCAATTTCTCTCAGGATCTAGGTATTTTTCAATACATTCTTTTTCTAAACAATAAATAGGAAAAGGATCACCTTCCTCTAAACATTTTTCTATATCTTCTAAACTCTCACAAAATCTAAAATCAGGAATGTTTGAGAAATTTGCTCTTTCATATTCATCACAAACTGACTTTGCTTTATCTCTTTTGTCTCCATCTAAAATTATCAAGGATTTATATGGATTCTTCGGTATTGTGTAAAGTAGATGCCCGCAAAAACCTCCTCCAAAATGAAATATTCCAATTTTATTCATTCTTACAAACCAATTCTTTTTATGAGTATTTTTTAAATACTTCTGTAAAAAAATTTGAAAGATGTAAACATCGCTTGCTCCTTCAACATAAATATGTTTTTCTTTTAGACTTGTTGTATGTGGTAAATATCCTCCAAATGTTTCTGGGTCTTCTTTACTTTGATTTAAATCCACATTT
>JBHIDS010000018.1:0-17661 GCA_046760205.1 Candidatus Methanofastidiosia archaeon | reverse complement strand
TTCCTCTTTTCCTCTTTTTCTAAAAGAGTGAAATCTTCATGAAACATTCCATGAAGCCCAACCTCATGGTTCTGCAAGATCTTTGAAATGACTTCTGGATAGCTCTCTATGACTTCCCCAGTTACAAAAAAAGTCGCTCTCACTTCGTACCTTTTTAAAAGCTCCAAGATCAAGGGAACTCCTTCCTCCACTCCGTGATATGAAAAAAGCACAGGAGGAAGATCCCTCTCAGTGTCTATGGTTATCAGGACATAAACCACTTCAGGATAAAGGTCAAATATCTCTGCCTCTCCAGAAAAGAGCTTGTCAACACCTACTTTCCTAAGAGATGTTTTTGAGAATGTTACTCTTTCTTTTTCACCAAAGTAGATGTACCTAACCCAGTACTTGTCCAGAATGTCAGAGTCAAGTTTATAGATTAACTCAAGATCATCTTTGAGGTACTCTTTTCTCTCACTCAAAAACTCATTCTCTGTTGTA
This sequence comes from Candidatus Methanofastidiosia archaeon, assembly GCA_046760205.1. GTDB lineage: Archaea > Methanobacteriota_B > Thermococci > Methanofastidiosales > SZ-28-30 > JBHIDS01. Next base: position 17,181 of record JBHIDS010000018.1, on the reverse strand, counting down.
ACATCAAAAATCAAAATCCGAGATTCATCGAAAGCCACCACTTCTCTTAGAGATGAATTTCCCAAAAACAAAGAGGGATGAAATGATTCCATCTCCACAGGTTCTAAATCGTAGAGCAACTTGAAGGATGGTGCAAAGCTAATCAAAAGCACAAAAAATGTCAGAGAGCTTTTGAATTTTAAAGTCTTGATTGAAGACAATGCCCCAGCTAAGAAGCGTGAGGAAAGAATAGTTATTGGAAGAGAAAAGAGCACGTAATTTGATGTGAGAGTTACAGAGATCAAAATGGGAAGTGAGAGTAGGACAAGGAATCTATCCTCAAATATTTTTCTTCGAAGAAAGAGGATCGCAAGGAAAGCTAAAAAGAGATGAGGGATACCAAGATCAAGGATCAGCACTTGAAGATTTTTCATCGAGATTTCCATTGGTTTAAGCTCTGTGGAAGATAAAAGAAACAGAGTAAGAGCTAAGCAGCCAGAGATTATGAAGATATGAAATTTTCTTCTCTCAAGAAAACTTAAAAATATAATGGAGAGAAGAAAAGAGATTGAAATAAACTCATGAGTCATGATAAGAGTAAGACCCACCAAGAAAGTCAATATAAATCTTCTCTTTAGAAAGAATAAAATCCCAAGAAGGTAGAGCATTAAAGCCAATGATGGAGGATGAAAGATGAGAGATGTATCCAGGAAAGTTTTACTCGTTAAAAGAAAGAAGGAGGAAACCAGGGCAACCTTTGAATTGAAGATTTTCAAGATCAAGTACCAGAGATAAAGGCTTGAAAGATATAAAAGAGATGGAAAAAATCTTGAAAAGTCTACGAGGGAGACTTCAAAGATGGAGTTTATAAAAAGAAAAGCAAGGCTTGAGAGGAAGTAGAAATCGAATTTCATTGGGAAAGTATGAAGATAATCTTTTAAAATCCTGAGATGGTACCAGTCTTCAAAGGTTAAGGGCATCTCGTATCTTTTTGGAATGAGGGTGAGAGAAAATGCCAGGGAGAGGACAAAGATCATTGAATATCTTTCAAAGAATTCGTTGATTTTCATCTTAAGATGTTGAGTTTGGAGTTAATAAAGATATCGTTTCGCAAACCATAAATAATCAACTTCAAATACAAAGCGTGAAATCGGAAGACTTTGAGAGAATAAGAATGGAGATGCGACTCTCCAAAACTCAATCGAAAATGCTTCCAAGAAAGTACACGAAGATTGGAGATGTTTTGATCTTGAATATTCCAGATGCTCTCTCAGATTTTGAGAAAGAGATTGGGAAAGCCTACATGAAGGTTTTCAAAGCAAAAAGCGTGCTTAAAAAGGGAAGAATCTCGGGAGAGTTTAGAAAACCCAACTTCAAGTTAATTGCAGGAAAGATTACAGAGACCATTCATGAGGAAAACAAAATTCTCTACAAACTGGATCTAAAAGAAATCATGTTCTCTTCTGGAAACATAAAAGAGAGGATAAGAATGGCTAGGCTTTTAAAAAAAGAAAGGGTGATAGACATGTTTGCAGGCATAGGTTACTACTCACTTCCAATAGCAAAGTTTTGCAGATCTAAGGTTTATGCCCTGGAAAAGAATCCGATAGCCTTTTCATATCTCTGTGAGAACATTCAGCTGAACAAAGTTGAAAATCTTATAACTCCACTGAACATGGATTGCAGAGACTTTAAGGGAAGTGCAGACAGAGTGGTAATGGGTTATTTAAAAAAAACTGAAAGGTTCTTACCCAAGGCCTTTGAGTTTGTTGATGAGGGTTTCATAATCTATCATGAGGCAGTTTTTGAAAATCTCTCTCATAAAAAATTGATAGAGCGAGTGAGAGGGATTGCTAAAAAATATGGGAGAAGGTTTGAGTTTTTGGATTTGAGAAGGATAAAGAAGTACTCCCCAGGAGTTTGGCACGTTGTTTTGGAATTTAGGGTTTTCTAGCATAGATGCTGGGTTTATCTAATCCATTGAAATAAAACAAGTCCAAAAGCGGAAGGGCTATTGGAAGCTCTATCACGCCTCAAAAATAGATGACTATCTACTTGTATTTAAACTTATCCTTGAGATTGTTGAAGAGCTTGGTGAACCTTGGAGGATCTCAAAGAGAGGAAGACCGCCTAAGTTTTTTCCAACAGAACATGCTGCTTTCTCGTTTTTATGAAAGCTTTTGATAAAACTTATAGAGAGATGGAGGGGATCTGTTCACTCTTAACTGGAAAATCGATTGACCACTCCACCGTAGGCTAGGCATTGAAGAGAATTCCTAGAATGTACATTGAGGAGATTTTGATGTTGTTACACGAAAGGATAAAGGCGATTCATAGAGAAGGTGTCTACATTTCTGACTCCACAGGCGTTAGAACGAACTTTGTTTGATGAAACCAAACTACTATTTTCCTATGTCATTGTGATTTATTCGACAACTCCAGGTGTAGGTTATATGAGATATTCTATTTTAAATCGAAAAAACGAAACGTTTATATGGCTTTAACCTCAGTCTAAGGACATGAAGCTGAAACTCTTAGGGATTTTACTTTTGGTTGTAGCTCTCGTAGCTTCTCAAACAGAATTGTTCAGCTTGATTTGGATATATCCCTCTGGAGATTTTGAGATCAAGGATATCTACACTTATGATATAGACTCAGATAAAAAGTTTGAGACCATCGTTGGGTTATCAAAAACCTATGTGAAGAACGTTCAGATTCCAGACGATCCCACAACTCCCGAGGACGAGTCAGGCTTTGGAGAGATGAAGCTCTGTGAGGGAATAGTGAGTGTTTTGGATGAAGAGGGAGAGATAATCTGGACTGAAACTCCAGGAGATGTTTTTTCTCCAGATGATCCCTTTGATCCAAGTCCCTGTGCAGAGGATGGGTGTGTCACAGTTATCCATTCAGATGATCTTTGCGGTACAGGAGGAAGTCTCGTCTTTGTTGGTGTTACCTACTGTGAGAACACCACATCCTATGTTGTTGTTTTGGATTCCAATGGAAAGAACGTTTCCACAGCTAATGGGTATCTGAGGTTGGGACCTATGAGTGGTTCTATTCTAAAAATAATCACCTCTGACCTAAATGCAGACAACTGTAAGGACTTGATAGTTGCAACCACCACTACAGTTCATGTTTTTTACACAGGATGTCCTGCATGTACTCTCTCAAAAACTCCAGACTGGTCTTATACCCCAGGTGGCATAATCTATGATGTAGAAGTTGTAGACTTAGACGATGAGGATTTACCTCTGAAAGAAATAGTCATTGGGGCAGATAAGGTCCATGTTCTGGAACACAATGGGAGTGTTAAATGGATTTATGAGATCGATCCAAACCTCCCAGTGAAAGCTCTCTATATCTATGACTTGGACAGCAACCTTCCAGCAGATCCTGATTCTGATCTCGAGCCAGAGATAATCGTAGGAGAGTCCTGGTACATCTATGTTTTGGATGACCTTGCCCTTCCACAGAATCCCCTGATTCAGTTGAATCTAGTCTCTGGGGTCTCTGGAACTTTGGTTACAGTTTATGGGAGTGGATTTGGGGCAAACGAGGAAAACATAGTTCTTTACTTTGATACCTTGCCTGTGGCTCCAACCCCAGTGATGCTTGAACCTATTCCTCCAACTCTTTCAGGAACAATTGCAGGCTCTGTGAAGGCAGATGGAAATGGAAATTTCACAGCCACGTTCTCTGTACCAAGTTCTGTTGGAACTGTTTCGGTAGGTCCTTCAACCTACATAGTGGATGCGGGAGGTGCCTTAACGTCGGCAGCAAGTGTTCCAGACATAGCTTTCAAGATTCCAGCATCTGGACCTACTCTAAACCTCTATCCCTACTCTGGTGATGTGTCTGATGTGATAACTGTCATTGGAAAGAATTTTTTCCCTGGAGAAGACGTCACCATAACTTACGACGATGATCCCCTAAACCCTCCAGCACCTACAGCCCTCACCCTAACCCCAGTTTTTCCAACGCAGAGTGGCTCTGCTCCTGGAACTGTGAAATCAGATATAAATGGCACCTTTCAGGCAAGGTTTCAAATCCCAGCTCTTCCTGTAGGTTACTACTTCATAGATGCTTCCCAAGCATCAACCCCAGCCTCCTCTGTTCCGGATGAGATTTTAAAAATACCCTCAGATGCCCTCTTTCCAATTCCTCCAATGCCAACAAAACCAAACCTCAAATGGAAGTACGAGACTCCTCCCAGTGAGGTAAGGGTAATCTATGCTGGAAACTTCATCTCTTCAAGAAATGTGGTTGTGGCATCTCACTACTCTGTTTATGTATTAGACAGTGGAGGATCTCTACTCCTAAAGTTCGATAACAAACAGGCAGTTTCTGGTTTGAAACTGAAAGATTTGACAAAGGATGGGTTCAACGAGTTGATAGTTTCCTCAAATAACTACTTGAGTGTGTACAACACCCTGGGAGAGAGTATATGGAACTTTGATTTGGTGGATAACTCTGTGAAAACTCTTGCTGAAGACTTGAATCTCGATGGATTTCCAGAGATAGTTTCTGGATTCTCGAGAAGTGTGTATACCTTTGCCACTGGAATCACTGGAACTTTAAGTGCGCATGAGGCACTTTCTAAGGGAAAGCTCGCCTTTGGTCTTTCAAAGTACCAGGATGCCCTAACCTACCTTTTAACAGCTCTAACCAAGTTCAAAGAGCTTGGAGACACACAAAAGGTACAAGAAGTTGAGGCTTTAATAGCAAAAGCTGAGAAGTATCTAGATGCTGCTGATGTCTTAAAAGAGGCAGATGAACTCTTCTCTCAAAAAAAGTATGAGAAGGCAAAGTCAAAATATGGGGAAGCAAAATCCCTCTATTTAAACCTTGCAGAGATTTCAAAAGTCTCAGAGATAGAGGGAAAGATTACAAAGTGTGAGGGATACCTTGAGGCAAACTCCCATCTAAAAGAGGCAAGAAGAGAGTATGAGGCTCGAAACTTTGAAAAAGCCAAGGAGCTGGCACAGCAAGCTCATGAAGAGTACGATGCTTTGGGTGACAACCTGAAAAAGGAGGAGAGCAACCTCATAGTGATAAACTCCAACAAACAGCTTCAGGCGAAAGCCTACTTCGATAGGGCCTTGAGCTACTACTCTGAAGGATTGTACAAAAATGCCATAAACTTCTATGAGAAGGCAGAGAAAGTATACGAAGAGCTTGGGGACATAGGGATGCTTGAGGAGTGCCAGAAGGGAATTTCCCTAGCAGAGGAGAGACTGAAACCTCCCCCAGAGGAGGATTTTATCACAAAGTACAGGGAGTATCTGGTTTATGGTGGGGTTGCCTTTGGTATATTCTTGATGGCAGTGCTTATCTTGCTAATTGTGGTTGCAAAGAGGTAGGCAAACCTTTTTAAATAATTACATAATTATGAAAACTAACAAAGGGTGAGTCCATGTTCAAAGATAGCGTGCGACTCTTAGAAAAGCTTGGGGTTTTTGTTCCAGGTTTTAAAGGCTATCAGGAAAGAGAGATTAGGAGAGAATCTGACCTTAAGCTCAGGGAAGAACTTTTAAAGAGATTGGAGGATGCAAAGTACGAGCTCTACGGCATGGAGGAAGAGTACTTTGACGATTTGAAGAAAGTCAAGGACGTGGAGATTCTCCTTTCAAGGCTCGGAAAGCTGAAAGAGATGGTTTCTCAGAATCAAACGGAGTCTAAATTCTTTAAAAAAGATATCTCACAAGAGGACTTGAAAAAGCTATACTCCACAGAACTTGCTCTCTTCAACTTGCTGAAAGAGATAAAATCTGAGGAGGACTTGTCAGAAATTAAGAGAAAATTCTCAGAATTTGAAAAGAAGTTTCAATGGAGAGAGAGGCTTTGCATGTAGTCGTTCAAAGAGAGAAACACTGAGAACCGAAAAGCTTATATAACAGTATTTAGCAATATTATTAGGATATATAGCTAACCGTAAGCTTTATATAGTGTTACTTGTCAAGTAAAATCACTTGACTTTGGTGATGACGTGAGATACGATTTATCCTACATAGAAAAATGGATTAAAAGTGACTCTTTTGCAAAAAAATTACTTGAAAAAAGTTATTTCACAAAAAAACAGCTAAAAGATTACGTAACCTACGTTTGGAACAAAGATAACGGAGATAGGGTCACTTTGGAGAGTATTGCAAAGAGGAGAAACGTGACAAAGCAGGGGATTCACGAGAACATCACTTTAGCCAGAGAGAATATAGACAGAGCCATGGCTACTTTTTTACTTGCAGTTTATGTCAATATAATTCCATTAGAAACCATTGAGTTCTTTATAGATATTCTAGATGCCATGAGACTTGCCAAAGAGTCAGAGGACGAGGAGGAGTTTCAAAGATTGAGAAAAAAGATGATGCAGATAATGAGGGTGAACAACAGGTAATCAATCAACCATCTCCAAGATGAGCTTCAGAATCTCTCTCAACTCATCCCTATCTTCAGATTTCAACTTGATATGAAACACATTCTCTCTTTTGTAGAACTTGACTTTTTTTGAGAATCTCTCAGGCATCTCATATCTGAAAAGCTCTTTTGATTTGAGCCTTTCAACCTCCTTTTCAAGCTGTCTTTTTGTGAGTTTCTCTCTCAAGACCTTTTCAAACAATATATTTTGAATTCTTTCGTCTTTTAACTTGCTCAAAAGCTGGGCATGAGTGAAGTTAAGCTCTCCTCTATGAAGAGCTTTTTTTATATCATCTGAGAGGGTAAGGAGCTTTAGATACCTCATCATAGTTCTGTACTTTATTCCCAGGAGCTTAGTTATTTCATCATCTTTTTTTTTCAACACTCTTCTCAATTTATCTATGGTTAGTGCAATCTCTAAATGAGAGAGATTCTTTCTCTTGAGATTCTCATCAAAGTTTATTCTGTAAGCCTCATCATCAGAAACATCTACAAGGATTGCCTTGATCTTTTTCATTCCAATTCTCTTAACTGCCTCAAATCTTCTAAAACCACTCAATATCTGATACATTCCATTCTTTCTCCTCACAACTATCGGATTGATGAGCATTCCCTCTTTAATACTCTTTGCAAGCTCCTCTATCTCTCTCTCACCCATGTCGAACCTGAACTTGAACTGAGTGTCTTTGAGATCTATTTTAGAGAGGGGAATCTCAGAAATGCCAACTACATCGGAAAAGAGCAAGCTCTCTCCTACCTTCTTCTCCCTTTCCTTTGCAAACACATCTAAAGCTCTCTCAAGCCTTTCCTTTCTCACGCTCCAACAACTCCATCAAAACTTCTTTGTAGGCTTTCGCTGCTCTACATCTGGGTGCATACTCCCATATGGTTTCTCCCAGGGCACTGTTCTCCTCAAGCCTCACATCTCTTGGGATGTAGTTTTTGAAAACCAGCTCTCCAAATCTCTTCTTGAGAATCTCCACAGAGCTTTTCGAGATGTTGGTTCTTGGATCGTACATGGTTGGAAGGATTCCAAGAATCTCTATCTCATGTTCAAAGGCATCCTCTATCTTTTTTATGGTATCCAGAAGAATTTTAGTTCCTTTCAAAGCTAGAAACTGCGTTTGAATTGGAATTATGACATGGTTCGATGCCACGAGAGCATTGATGCTCAAGAGTTCTAGAGAAGGAGCGGTGTCTATGATCACATACTCATACTCCCCCAAAACCTCTTCGAGAATATCTTTCAAAAACTTCTCTCTCCCAATTTGAGAGATCAAACTCAATTGCACCTCACTCAGAGTGATGTCACTTGGAATCAAATGCAAGTTGGGAATTTTGGTTTCAAGGAGAATCTCTCTCACTGAAGAATTTGAGTTTAAGTAGCAGTCTGCAAGGCTTTTTGAAAGATTCTCTGGATCAAATCCAAGATTTATGGTGGTGTTTGCCTGAGCATCGTTGTCCACCAAGAGGGTTTTTTTACCAAGGATGGAGAGACCTGACGCTATGCTAACGGCTGTTGTGGTCTTTCCCACACCCCCTTTCTGATTCACAAGCGAGATTACCTTTGCCCTCATTTGACACCGGTGTCAAATTTTCAAAAAGCTATTTAAAGCTTTGCGATGCTAAGAGAGTTTGAGGCTGTATCTGTTCATTGGAAAATTTTTCAGCAAAACATTTAAATATCTATAAAGTAGTATGAGATTAGATCCCATCCCTATATTTGGATTTAGATTTGGATACTTGCACCAGAAAAAATAGATAAAATTATTCAACATCAACCGAAACGTTTAAATATAAGTTATAACGTAATAACTTATGTATGAGTGAAATCTTGCCAATGTTGATAATAAGAGACCCTGAGAAAATCAAGCTATTTCTTAACGAAAAGAGAATGCAGATATTAAAGCTTTTGGTGTATCAAGAGATGTCTGTTGATGAGATTGCAGATATTCTTGGAGATAAGAGACCAATAATCTATCATCATGTTTCAAGGCTTTTGAAGGCAAATCTTGTTAAAATCTCAAGAGAAGAAACTGAGAAGAACCTGATAAGAAAGTACTACAGAGCTGTTGCTCTCTTCTACAAGATAGATTTTTCTCTAACTGAGGAGAAGTCAGACCTTCTCTTTGATGAAAATTTTCTTTTGAAATCTCTGGACAACCTTGAAAAGTTTGGGATGATGGTCTCTGAGGAGAATCGAAGTAAGTTTGTGAAATGTTTCTTTGAAATTGAGAGATTGAAGAGAGAAATTTTCTTTGAGGTTTCAAAAGGTATAGAGATTCACAGACTCTCCGAAGCCGAAATAACAGCCTTGAATCATGTCATGCTCTTTAGGACGAAAAAAGACAAAGGGTTGAAGAGTTTGGAACAAGAACTTCTTGCGTTTTTTGAGGAGGTGAGAGAATGAAGCTTAAAGCTTTTATCGTTTGTATTCTTTTGGTTCTTTCAGGTTGCGTTTCTCAACTTTCAGGTTGCGTTTCTCAAAAGACTGTCCAAAAGGAAAAGGAGTATCTTGAGATTGGAGAAGAAAAGTATTATGCCTTGATTTTTGATGAAAAAAATATTGGTTACACCCACTATAAAGTCAAGGATAAAACTGAGAAAGGTTTTTATGTTGTTGAGGCTGAGACTTTGATAGATGTCACACTTCTTGGAACTCCAAAAAAGATGCATTATGTTTCAGAAGAACACTTTGACAAAAATTTATTTCCAAAGTATTACAAGGTTGATATTTCTGCTGGTGAAGAAAAAACACAAATTGAGTGCGATTTTGAGGAGAATAAGGTCTTGGAAAGAATTTTATCTGGTGGAGAGAAGACAGAAGAAGAAATAGAGCTTTTAAAAAATACCTATATCTTGGACTCAAACATGTTTGAACACTATGTTTTTTTGTTTAAGACAATGGAGTTAGTTGAAAACACAGTATTTGAGAGAAAGATATTTTCTCCACAACTCCTTACAACTTTTGATGTTGAGTTTAATGTAGGAAACAAAGAAAAGATAAAAATAGATGAAAAAGAGTGCATTTGCTTTCTTGTGGATGCAAATATTTTAGGTCAAAAACACATATTTTGGGTTTCAGAAGAAGGAGAGCTCATAGCTTTGGAGCTTTCAGACCAAAAGTTTACTTTAAGGCTTTCTGATGAAAATGTTTTAAATAAGGTTTCAAGTGTAGACATTTTAGAACATATTTTTGCACCTTCAAACATAACATTCCCAAATCCAAAAAGTGTTGAGTACTTGAAAATTGAGATAGATGTAGAAGTTGTAGGAGAAGATATTGATTTGGATTTTCTAAACACAAAAACTCAAAAATTTTCTGGAGAAATTGAGAACAATCTTATCAGAGGAGTTTTTGAGATAACAGCAGAGAAATACAATGGAGAAAATGCACCCCCATTTCCACCAAAGACAAATGCTTTAGAATATCTCAAAAGTGAGGAGAAAATTGAGGCAGACGATCCTGAGATAAGAGAGCTTGCACAGAAGATAACCAAAGGCTCAAAGGATTCATGGGAAGCTTCTCAAAGGATTGCACAATGGGTTTATGAAAATATAAGGTATGAGATAACAGGTGCAGGTGCAAAGGAGACTCTAAGAACAAGGAAAGGAGACTGCGGACCTCACGCAAACCTTACAATTGCAATGTTGAGAAGTGTTGGGGTTCCTGCAAGAATGGTTGGAGGAATTGTTTATGATAGAGGAATGTTTGGACAGCATTACTGGGTTGAAGTTTTTTTGAACAATGAGTGGATACCAATTGACCCAACTATGGGAGAGTATGGATACGTAGATGCAACCCATGTGAGGCTCTGGAAGAAGGGTGCAATCTCAACCTTGAAAGTTAAAGTCTTAGATTATAGGGAAACAAAACAAGAGATGGTAGTTGAAACAAAGAAGGCTTTGATTGAAGTCGGAGAAAGATATAGGTATAAATTTGTAATCGATGATGTTGAGTTTGGATACAATGAGTTTGTGGTTGAGAAGAAAACAAGGTACAATGATAGAGATGCCTTTCTTGTAAAATCAAAGATCTTTTTGGATTTTGAAAAAATTGATATTGAAAAAAAGCTTGATCTTTCCTCTGAGTTCTACATAACTTCAGATGTTAGGTATCTATACTACAAATGGAATGCTTTGGTAAATGGAGAAAGACAGAGTGTCGAGTGTGAGATTGAGGAGAACAATGCCCACACTGTCGTCTTTGTTGGAGAGAAAAGGCATGAAGAAAACATAAAGCTTGAGGAAAACACATACATCCATGACAACAACCACATTGCAACCTGGGCACTGATGTATAGAACTTTAGACTTAAGAGTGGGAGAAATTTTCAAGATTCCAGTTTTCTTTCCTGCAAACTTTTTGAAGATGGTTGTAAATATTGAGGTTTTGAGACAAGAGAAAATAGAAATAGGAGGAAAAACTTATGAGGTATTTGTTTGCAGAGTTTCTGAGTTTAAGGAGATAGATTATGTTACAGCAGATGGACTTTTATTAAGGATAGAGATTCCTTTGCAGAATGCCATCATTGAATTAGAAGATGGCTTTGAGGTGGCTAAATGAACTTATCAGTTGTTCTAACCTTTCTTTTCGCGATACTCTCAGAGATGTTCTTCCCAGTGATTTTGATCTTAATTGCAAGAAAGAAGTTCAAAACATCCTTGAATGTGTTCATGTTTGGAGCTCTAATGTTCATACTTGCCGAAGCTTTAAGGATTCCACTTCTCCTACTCCTAACCTTTCTTTCAAAGAGAGTTGAGTTCTTTGAAGGTTTTTCGAGATTACAAATTCTGCTTTTGAACTCAACGATCCTTGCCCTAACTGCAGGTATCTTTGAAGAAGGTGCGAGGTATTTTGGGTACAAGAAGTTTATAAAGGAGAGGAACTTTTCAAATGGAGTGAGCTTTGGAATTGGGCATTCGGGAGTTGAGTCTGTCATAGTTGGAATTCTGGTTTCCCTCTCTCTCATAAACTACATATATCTCTCCACAGTTCCTTTGGAGAGTTTGCCAATTCCAGAAGAAAAGTTTTCGGATGTTGAAAAACTTTTGAATGTAAAGTGGTACGAGCCCCTGATTGGAGCCTTAGAGAGAATATTTGCAATCTCCTTCCATCTTGGAATGAGTGTTCTCGTTCTCCAGTGTTTCCTGAAGAATAAAAAGATTTACCTCTTCATTGCCATATTCTTCCACTTTTTACTTGACTTTCCAATTGGGATCCTCCCCAACTATATGAGTATATACTACCTTGAAGTATGGGCTTTTCTCGGTGCCCTCTTCGGGTTGTTTCTGGTTTTCAGGTATAGAGATCTATAAAGGTCTTAAAGTTGCCTCCACCTCTATCTTTTTGTAAACACGAAAGACATAACCACCAATTATCAACCAGTATAAAAGATAAGAAAGCACTTCTGTCAGAGCTGGATTTCCATTGTACCCTAGGAGAGATTTTAGGATTCCTCCAACAAAGCCCTTTTCATGTAGGGGTGGGTAGCTTCCATCTGGATTTACTGGAGGATTCAAGTCCCAAACAGGCTCTACAAGCGGGGGAATCACTTGAGCTTCTATGAGCTCATGAACTCCATAGGCTGTGAGGCCCGCTGCAAAGAGCACTAAGAGGATGCTGGTGTACTTGAAGAACCTTCTCAAGTCGATGCGATAGATTCCTTTAAAGGCGAGAAACGCCAAAACAATCACAAGGGATACTCCAAAGACAAAACCAAATATGGTTCCAGAAGGGTCTATAAGAAAGATCGTGCCTAAGAAAAGAACGGTTTCAACCCCTTCTCTGAAAACTACGATAAAGGCGAGAATTGCAATTCCAAGTAACTGCCCTCTGGTGATTGAGAAATCTATCTTTTCTTGAATCTCTCCCTTGAGCTTTTTTGAACTCTCAGCCATCCAAAATATCATGTAGGTTAGAACTACAGAGGCTGCAAGAGATGCAAAGCCCTCGAAGAGTTTTTCTGATCTTCCCTCAAGCCCGCTGTAGACCTTCAAGAACACGAAGGCAAGCACCAAGCTTGCAAGAGTCGCTGTTCCAACTCCAAGGTAGAGATACTTTCGTAAGTCCCTTCTTCCAATCTTTTCAAGATAGGCTGCAATGATCCCAATTATGAGAAAAGCCTCGAGAGCTTCCCTGAAGGTTATCAAAAAGCTTGCAAGCATTTCATATCACTATTTTAGGTATACCTAAACCCTTATAAGCTTTTTGGTTGTCCTAAAATTTCATACTCATATATTTGGGAAAAACATCCCTACTTTTTTACGATAATCCTCATAATCTCTTCCAAATCTTTCGGAAAGGATCTTTTCCTCAAGCCTTGCAGTTTTGCTGTAGGCTGGAATTTAAAAGAGAGAGAAAATCAGCAAAAGGTTCAAAGTAAGCATGAAGATTCCAAAGAACATGAGAAAGTATGAGAGGTACATTGGATGTCTTACAAATGAATAAGCACCTTTCGTTGTAAGTTTTTCAGGAACTCTCCATGAAGTGGCATGAATTCCTCTCGAAATCCTTCCCCAGTCTGCAAGCAAAACTCCTGAGAGTAAGAGAATTGCTCCAAATAATTGCACCAATTTTTCACCTTTAAAGCTTAGGATGAAGGGGAAAAAGAGTTTTTCATAGAGATTGAGATGTAAGAGCAGAGGAGTGAGAAAAAACATTCCTTAGAAAACCAAGGTGGAAAGAATTACTCCACCAAAAACCCAAAAAGGCTCTTGAGGTCTTTTTTGAGGAGGGTCTCGACACCAGTTTCTCATTCCTCCTTTGAGCATTTTAAAATCGAAGTATAAGTGAATAGAGAAAAAGAGCAAGAAAGAGAAACACAATGTATAAAAAATAAATATTTTACTCATTTACTAACTCCCTTTCTCCTCTCAATCTCATCCAAAAGCTTAGAGAATCCCTCAACCATAGCATCCTCCTCCCTCTCAAGCCCACACCTTGAAAGAGAACTCTTTAAAATCTCGACAGCCTCTTTTGTGGAAATGAGTTTTTCAATCCAAGCTTTGGCAATAAAATTTTCGACAAAATCCCCTTTTCCATGCTTGTCAAGCCTTCTTGGAACTTCAACTTTTGAGTTCGAAAGAGCCCTGGCCAAGACATGATTTTTTACCCTCTCTCCTTCATATCTCATTGAAACCTCAGACTTTGCAAGGGAATAGAGAAAGTTTAAGAGAACATCTCCAAAGCTACTTAAGTTTCTTTCTGAACTCATGGACCTCTTTCTTTATCCTCTTTGAAGCCTCAATCACTGCTTTTTTGGGAGTTATTTTTCCATCAGTCTTAACCACGAGAACAGGTTTTCCCCTATCTGTCAGAGGATGTGCAATGTTATAGGCTGCAAAGGTCACGTGTTCAATCTCGTGCAGAGTTTTTGATAGAAGGTTTGCAAAGGAGTGGTCCTCCCCTTCAAGCAAAAACTCTATGGAGTTCTTCTTCTTCTTTAGAATCTTTACTTGCATAGAATCACTCAAAGCTTTCCAGAGCCATAGTCAGAGGCGATTTTTCTTATCTCCAAATGTCCACAATCTGGACACTCAAGCTTATTTCCCCTCTGCCTTAAAGGAGTTCTGCATTTTGTACACAGAGCCCTTATCACTCCGAAGTCCGCCCCCACAGTGGAGACTTCGATGTTCTCCCTTTTGGTGTCTAATACCCTTGCTCTCACTATGTCCCCTGTCCGAAACTCGTTGGAGAGTCTCTGCACATACCTCTTTGCAGATTGTGAGATGTAGATTCTGGCTTTGGTGGAACCTGTTATCTCCCTCTCCTCTCTTCCCCTAAGGGCAATAATATTGATGTATGCCATCTTCTCTTTAATGTTCACAACTTCGCAGATCACCGTATCTCCCTCTTTTGGGGTTGGGGGAAGATCCACCTTTGGATGAACGAAGGCAAACCTTTTTTTCATGTTAAAGTCCAAGTATCCACAGATGGAAGAATAGATCTTTCCATCTTCCTCGTAAGCTCCAAGACCTGGAAGAAACTCCTCTGCAACCCCAAGAAGCTCTCCAGGCACGACGAAATCTCCAGATTTTGGCATTTTCAAAAAATCACCTCTTATCATTTGAGCTAACTTCAGCTATAATTGCTTTTAAAGGTTTGGTTTTATTTTGTGTGTTACATAATTCCAACCGAAGAACTTAAACCCTAACTTAACCAACCAAAGTCATGAAAAGATATCTCTCATCCCCAGAATTTCCTGTGTAAATCTCACCAAAAGGCTTGTATATTAGATAATCTGCAAACAAAGCATCTCCATTTCCATCACTCATCTGCCTCGTTGAACCTAAATGATCTACATGGTAATATGTTGTAACTCCATTCTCAATCTTTGCTATCGAACCAATGTACTTCGTCTCCACACCAGTCTCTATCACCTTCTCATATATAACTTTTATTCCTGAGTAGATGTAGATGGTTGTCATTCCATCCTCTATCTTCTTTATCCTCTTTCCATCGCCATCGTAGAAGTATCTGCCAAAAAAATTGTTTTTTTCATCTCATCCAAATTCAACCCATATTATTACCTACGATGTACCTAATCACAGAATTTGTACCTTCTTCGGAAAAGAAAAATAGCCATATTTTTCCCGATTCATCTTGAACTGCTGAAGGGCTGTAGTTTGAAAATTGATCTCTAGCCACTTGTATTGTTTTACCCCAACTTCCTTTCTCAAATATCTTGTAAAATATTTGATTTTTAATATTCCCACGAGAACTCCAAAATAGATAGATTCTTCCATCATCATCAATCAATGCAGAAGGAGCAAGAGCCCAAGAATCCAAGATAATTTGGACACTTTCCGACCAATTACCATCTAATATTCTATAATACAAACCAACATTATCATTTCTATGAGATATAAAGAATAACCATATATTGTTGGAATTATCCAGAATTGCAAATGGGAATTCCTCGTTGATCCTTCCTGAAGACGGATAAGATAGAATTAGAATTGCTTCACTCCAAGTTCCATCATAGATCATATAGTATATTCTTGCGTACCCAATCACTGCCTGAAAAAATACCCAAATATTGCCAGATTCATCTTGAACAGCTGAATCCAACTTAAAGATACTCGGATTGTCCACAGGTATTTCCATTTGTTCACTCCAATTGCCATCAAATATAGAATAATAGAATTTATGTTCATAATACTCACCAACCATCATAGATGTCCAAAACACCCAAATCCTACCAGAATTATCATTCAAAGCAACTGGACCATAGCTATCAAATTCATGATTTGTGAGTTGCATTATTGGACCCCAAGAATCTGTGTAAATTCTATACACTATGTAACGTTTACCATTTTCTTTTATTCTCCAAAATACCCAAATTTTTCCTTCATCATCTAAAACAGCAGAAGGACAACAACTATGTTTATTTTCATCTGAAAGAATCGAAGGTTCTGACCAGCTTATTGAAGGAGTTATTATTGAATTTATAGTAATCGCTATGATGACAAGAAATCCTAAAAGTAGAATTGAGAGGATTTTGATCTTTTTGCTGACCATACATTATCAACTCGATTTGCCTTATTAAATGTTACCCTGAAGGCGGCTAGGGTGGGGGTTCACAGTCCCCAGTGGGACAGCCTCCTACCAGTTCCCAACCTTCATCAGTCAACATCCAATAAACAGGCATCCCATATTGATCGGAAGAAATAAATATACTCCCTATTTCATTTTCCGGTCCAATCCAGCCATCACCATCAAGATCAACAAATTCTCCTTTTTCATTCCATTCTAATTCAAGTTTCCACACCTCTTCCTGAAGCTCCCTATATTCCTCTTCTGACATACTTTCCTTCTCTTTTTCCATTAACCATGCTAAAGCTTCTTGTATCTCTTTAAGTGAGAGTTTTTCATTTCCTCCAAATAGAGACTCAAGCATATTGTTAATCGTCCCTATAATAGCACGTATTGTATCTTTGTATGTAACAGGTTTATTTGGATCTGTGAAGAATTGCCCGTAACCCCAATCATATATAAACTCCCACATTTGTTTATCGTATTCACCTTTTAATCTTTGTCCTTCAAAATAAGCCGCAAAAATGGCTGCCAGAAAAAGAAGAAAGGCAATGATGGCTACCCATGGAAATAGTCCATCAGGGTCTGATCCTCTTAAAGGATTATTGAAACCGTATGTATATGGATTAAATGTTTGCGGTAATACAAGGAATCCTTGCACTAAATCTTTAGTAACAAACCTCCCAACCTCAGGATCATAGAACCTTGCTCCATAGTAGTAAAGCCCTGTTCCATAATCGTAGGTCTTCCCAGTATATAGATGTGTTTCCGAATCATCAGTTGGTCCTCCTGAATAGATACCTCCAAATGGTTTGTATATTGCATAAGATGCCCAAAGAGAATTTCCATTTACATCAGTTTTCTGCCTCACACTTCCCAAAATATCGGTATGATAGAATGTTGTTGTTTCAATCGTTCCTGTGTCAGTTATCTTTGCTATGTGTCCTGAAGCACCATAGATGTATTTCGTTTCAGTTTCTGTCAGATCAGGATATATCGTTTTCTCATAGATTGTATTCCATCCAATGTAAATGTATATGACAGTGTAAGTCAGCTCACCGTTTTGGTTGTAGTTTTTCATCTTGATTCTTTTTCCACAGCAGTCATAGAAGTTCTCCTGGAGGGTTACACCGTTCCATTTTACCTCTGTCATCCTATTCTCATAGTCGTAGGTGTATATAAAAGTGTTGTAGCCATCAGCTTTCTGAATAAGATTTCCATTATCATCGTAGGTGTATGCCCATGTTCCAT
>JBHIDS010000017.1:0-17739 GCA_046760205.1 Candidatus Methanofastidiosia archaeon | reverse complement strand
TTCTCCTTTAGAACGTAGTAAGGAAAGACCACACTCTTTCTTAAGAGGTATCTCAACGCAAACTCATCTTTTTTGCTCTTCACCACCCATCTCTCTGCAAAAGGTAGCTGTGGAAAGTTCTTCTTGATGTAGAACATCATCCTCTTTGCCATCGCCAACCTTAAAGGTCTGAAGGCAAGATAAGAGTAGATGTAGGTCCTATCATCATCTATCACTCTTCCCACTCCATCTGTGGCAAAGGGCTCTAAGGCAATCACATCCCCTTCTTTTAGAGGAACTCCCTTTCCAGTGTCTGTGTTTGGTATAGAAGGTGCAGCGTGAAAGGAGTACTCTTTTAGAGCATGTCCACTCAAATTCTCAACAGGCTTAAGACCATAACCTTCGATAGCCTCTTGTATCACTCCCCCAATCTCGTTGGTCTTCACCCCAGCCTTTATGATGGAGATTGCCTCACTCAGAGCTTTTTCTGATGCCTTTATGAGGTCGTCTTTCTCTTCTCCCACTTTTATGGTGTAGGCAGAGTCTGCGATGAAGCCCTCAAGATGAACTCCTATGTCAACCTTCACATAGTCTCCCTTCTTTAAAGTGGTTTCATCGTTGAAGGGAGGAGAATAGTGAGCTGCCTGATCGTTTAGAGAGATGTTCAAGGGAAAGGCAATGCCTCCTCTCAAAGACAAGATCTTTTTCTCAACAAACTCTGCAATCTCTAAGAGCTTTTTTTCCTCTTCGATGAGAGTCTTCGATTTCTCTCTCACAACCTTCAAAATCTCCCCAGCCTTTATGTTTTTTTTGAGGTATGGAAATTTCTTTAGAATTGGAAAATCTTCCTCAATATTTTCATTCTCATTCATACCTTCACCCCCAATATTTCAAGTACCTCAAAGATGTCTGAAAGTTTTTTGATCTCAAAATCCACATCTTGGGATGATTTTCCAATTAAAACACTCTTCATTCCCAACTCCAAAGCTCCCTTCAAATCCTTAGCCTTGTCATCAATCATCAAGGCATTTTCCGGTTCAATCCCCATCTCTTTCAAGGCAAACTCATAGATCCTTGAATCAGGTTTCTCAAAGCCCACAAGCTCTGAGATGAAGACATAGTCAAAGAAGTGCTGTAGACTCAATCTTAGGATCTTCTCCCATTGCTTTTCAGGTCTTCCGTTGGTGATGATGGCAAGCTTCAAACCAACCTCTCTCAGATGAATGAGGGTGGGAATGGTTTCCTTGAAAGGTCTGATGTAGGCAAACTTGGTGTTGTGATACGCAATTATTCCTGCACTTAAGATTCTGTAGTCTATCTTTCCTGTTGTTTGATACAAGAAATCGTTGAAGTGTTTTGAATAGTTTGAACCTCTCTTTAGAACAATCTCTTTTAAGATTTTGTATCCTTCCTCAAGCTCTAGATTAAGCCCTTCGTTTATCATCTCAGAGATTGCTGCAACTCTTGCTCTCTTGGAAAGCTCTGTTGAGTTGTAGAGAGTGTCGTCCAAATCAAAACAGATTGCTTGAGTCATCCATCCTTCTTCTAAAGAGGTTATATAAAGCTTTGCAGTTTTAAATACTGATAAGAGATATTGATACCCCTTTATTTCCAGTGGAAACTTTGACGCTGATAAGCCTTAATGTTAAAAGTTGTTTTTTAGAATGTTGTAGGCTCTATTGATTTCTGCCATTTTTTTCTGAGAATCCTCATCATCTGAGATGTCTGGGTGATAGAGCTTGGTGAGAGTTCTGTACCTCTTTTTTACCTCACCCTCATCCAGATTTTCAATGCCAAGAATCCTCTTGGCTTCCTCTATCTCTTTTTTCAACTTTGGATATTCTTTATCTAAGAGATACTCTGAAAGAGACTCACATCTTGATTGAATCTCCTCTAAAATCTCATACTCGAAGAGTTGAAGGGTTTTGAGAGTCTCAAGATCAGAGAGAATCTGTTCTCTGTAACTCTTGAATTCCCTTCCATTTTTGTTTTCAAAACTCTCATAAAGCCTCTCAAGCTCTTTTATGACACTATCTCTCAGCCCTAAAAACTCTCTCTTCCTCTTAGAGGGTTTCATATAAATCAAAAAGAGCTCAATGAGGATGATGATTATCTCAAGCAACAGAATGAGCTGAAAAAGCGTTATAGGATAGGATTTTTGCACAATCTCAACGATGGGATTTGCTTCTATGAACATCGAAAATTCCAGAGAGCTGTTAAGCATTACCATTAGTCAATGTTGAACAATATAAGCTTTTCGGTTAAAGGAAAAGTGGCTTTCGGAAAGCCACAGTCCAAAATGATCACTCCTCAACAAGCTCAATGGCGTCTTCTGGGCAGTTTTCGATACACGCTTCACACTCGATACACTCATCTGGTTTCACAACTTTTGAGAGATCATCATTGAGCTCAAAAACCTCTGTAGGGCAAACAGCGATGCAAGTGCCACAACCTGTGCATAACTCTTCATCCACCTTTGGTATCAAATGGTCGTACTTTTTTGCCACAAGTATCACACTCCACTTTAAGTTTGTAAAGCCTTTTTAAAGCTTTCCTTAGATAGCAATGACTTTCTCGATTTCTGGAATCTGCTCCTTCATAATTCTCTCAACACCCATCTGTAGAGTGTAAGTGGACATTGGGCAACCTCCACAGGCACCCTTCAACCTCACACTTACAACACCATCTTTAACATCCACAAGCTCAATGTCTCCCCCATCTCTCTTGAGCATGGGTCTGATCATCTCTAAAACTCTCTCAACTTCTTCTCTCACTCGATCACCTTTAATATTAATATATATAACACTGTTATAACTGAATTAACTTATTTAAACCTTTCGGTAGAGGGGGGTAAATGTTCTTTCAAAACCCCTGAAGTGGGTTTGAGTGTAACGAACAACCCACAACATGTCCACTGGGTTTGCAGTAGAGCCGAGGGAGGGATTTGAACCCCCATAAACCGGTCTGCAGCCGGTCACATAGCCACTCTGACACCTCGGCGCTGCATAATTCTAAATTAATGGACATTATAAATTTTTTGGTTGAGGCAACCCCAAAATTCTTTTGATCTCCTCTATTTCATCGTTCTTCAAGCCTAAGAGAGGAGTAAAGATTGGAATTTCAAAGTTAAAACTCTCTAACTCTATATTCTCAAGGGTGCTTCCCAAAACCAAGGCTTTTGGTTTTCTCTTTAAAGCAGAGGAAAAATCTTTGAAAACCTTAATTTCATGACCACTTGAGAATTTTAAAAGACTTTGTGCTAACTTCTTCTCTCCCAAAACCATCAAATCACAACCCCTTTTGAGCATCATCCATGCCGCGACGAGAGAATTCTCATTTTCAAGAATGCACAAAACCTCTCCCTGAACTCCCACAGGCAATCCTCCATACCCCCTCAACTTCTCAAAGAAGATGAAACAATCATCTTCCAAAAATTCCAATGACAACTCAATCTCATAGTTTTCAAGGTCAACTGAACACTTCTCATTTTCCAAGATATGAGAGCCAAGTATGACTGCCACCTGCTGAGAACTCAAGGCAAAATCCTTGGTAATCCTTCTCACAGAAACTCTGAATCTTGGATTTTCAAGGTTTTTTTTAGACTTATACTCAGAAAAGAGTCTCAAACATTCTCTCTTTATCTCATCCAAATTGGCATTGATTCTATAGGCTTTTGAGAGAGAGACTATTCCAAAAACATTTTTCAAGGCTTTCAAAGCCTTCTCTTTTTTTGTGTAAACTATTATCCTTCCTTTTTTATTTGAGATATCTTCAAATTCAATGTCATTTTCTCTAAGACATGCTTTTAAGTTTTGAACCAACAACTTCTCCCACCAGACTCTGGTCTGAAAAGACTTGGTACCAATCTCACCGAATCTTGCTACGATGCAGTTCATATATTTGATTCCTCAGAATGTATATAAAGCTTGTTTTTTTACCATGTTTATGAGAACCATTTTTTTTGAGAATGAAGTTGTAAAACTCATCGACCAAACCTTGCTCCCAGAAAAACTGGAGTACATTGAATGTAGAGATTGGAAATGTCTTGAGGATTGCATAAAAAGACTAGCTATAAGAGGCGCTCCTGCAATTGGAGCTTGTGGAGCCTATGCTTTGGCTTTGGAAATTCAGAAGGCAAAAACCAAAAAAGAATTTTTCAAGAACTTGTTCAAAGCTTCACAAATAGAAGATGCAAGACCTACTGCACACAACCTGAAATGGGCGGTGGATAGAGTACTGCAAAGGGTTGAGAAGAATAAAGATTTAGAGCTTGAAACTTTGAAAAAATTGGTTTTGGCAGAAGCTGAAAAAATTGCAGATGAGGACGTTGAGATCAACAAAAGGATAGGGCAAAATGGAGCAAACTTGATAAAAGATGGGGATACAATTCTAACTCACTGCAATGCAGGAGCCTTTGCCACAGTTTCCTATGGAACAGCCCTTGGAGTTGTGAGAGCTGCATGGAAGAGGGGAAAAAAGATTAGGGTTTTTGCCGATGAAACGCGTCCCCTACTTCAAGGAGCAAGAATCACCACTTTCGAGCTCTTGAGAGAGAAAATTCCTGTAACTCTGATAACAGATAACACTGCAGGCTATGTGATGAAGAAAGGTTTGATAGATGTTGTGATTGTGGGGGCAGATAGAATTGCAAGAAACGGAGATACAGCAAACAAGATAGGGACTTACTCTTTGGCAGTTTTGGCTAAGGAGCATGAAATTCCCTTCTACATTGCAGCTCCAATCTCCACCATAGACTTGAAAACCAAAAATGGGGAGGAGATACCTATTGAGATGAGAGATGCAAGAGAGATTACCCACATAAAAGGCATGAGAATTGCACCTGAGGTAGATGTTCTAAACTTTGCCTTTGATGTTACTCCTGCAGAATACATTACAGGGATAATAACTGAGAAGGGGATCTTGAGAAAACCCTATGAGGAGAGAATAAAAGAGCTATTCAATTGACCTTCTTGCAAAATAGCAAGCGATGAGAATTCCTAAAATGATTAGATTTGAGAGAATGCCTGTGGTTTTCTCTTCTTCTACCTCTTGAGGTTCTCCCTTTAGAGCCTCCCCTATCATGGGAACGAACCTGACACTGGTGATGTAGGTTAAATCCAGCTCTTCGTTCTTCTCCACTAAAGTTAGAGTCTGATAGTACTTGGTAGAACCAAGGGGGAGAATCAGTTTTCCACCCCTTTTCAACTGTTTTATGAGAGGTGGGGGAATGTGATCTACAGCTGCAGTTATCATGATGGCGTCAAAGGGAGCGTGTTCCTCCCAACCAAAGTATCCATCCCCCACCTTTAGGCGAATATTTTCATACCCAAGTTCTCTTATGACCTCTCCCGCACTTTTTGAGAGATTCTCCCTTATCTCTATGGTGTAAACCTCTAAGGCTATTTCTGCAAGCACCGAAGCTTGGTAACCTGAACCTGTGCCAATTTCCAAAACCCTCTCATCTCCCTTGAGCTCAAGGGACTGAGTCATGAGAGCCACAACATATGGCTGAGAGATGGTCTGTCCCTCTTCAATTGGAAGTGGATGATCCTCGTATGCCACTTCTTGTAAATCCTCAGAAACAAAGAGATGTCTTGGAATTTTCCCCATGGCTTTCAAAACTCTCTCATCTGTGATGTCTCTTCCTTTTAGATCCTTCTCTACCATCATTTCTCTGGCTTTTACGAATTTTAAAGGTTCTTCTATTGTGATCTCAGGTTTTGAGTATCTGTCCTTCAAAAAAAATGCTAAGAAAACCAAAAGAACAGATGCTAGAATCACCAATGCTATCTTTTTTTTCTCCATGTTATTTCTTAAAGCTCATAGTATTTATGGTTTTTTGAAATAGAAGACCAATCCAAAGAGATAGGAAATCGAGGCAAGCAAAAAGACGAAGCTGAATCCATATGATAGAGCAATCACCACCGCTCCCACTGAGGCAAGCACAGAAGCACACGCGTTCAAAGCCCATGCCCAGGGAATAGAGTTTCTCTTTAAAAGCCTCAATCCCATTGGAAAGGGCATTCCCATGAAAAATCCAAGAGGAAAGAGGGTTACAAAAGAAATCAAATACTTTGATGAGATTTTTGCTGAGAGAAATAGATTGAATATCTCTGAAATTAAAAGGTTGTAGAGTAATAAAAGCCCACAAACTGAGAGAAGAATTTTTTTCAAGCTACGAACCCTAAACCTTCCTGAGAGAAAGCTTCCAACTCCGGAGGATAGGAGCATGGAAAACAAAACCACTGAAGCTGAGTGAACAGGATAATTTAAGAATAATATGAATCTCTGAATAAGGGTTATCTCACAGAACATATAACCCAATCCCAAGAAAAAGAAGTAGGGCAGAAAGGTGACCGCTGTCACCCTAGAAAGGGTTTTAAGTGGAAGAAGGATTAAGATAGTACTTAATATCAATGCTTGGAGAAAGATTATTGGAACCAAATACCCTCCTTCAATGAAAGGTTGCCATTTTTTCCCCATGCTTTGGTAGAGTGGAACGAGTTTACTCCAACTGAAGAAGTGAAAGAAGAAGGGCTTGTCATCTCTCACAGGAGAAAGGTCAAAGAGATAATCCTCAAGACTCTCTCCCTCAAACAGTTTGTATACAAGGTTGTAGTAGTAGGGTTTTGGAAATTTGTTGTAAAGGTTGGCTTCTCTCGAACTCATACCTTCAAGGTAAACCAGATCAAATCTCAAATCTTTTGAGAACTCTCTTATCATTTCAAGCTCTTTTTTTGTGAATTCACTTTTCTTCAGGAAAAGAGTTACGGTTCCCCAGCTTCTCGTAACGACGATGTGTGATCTTGGATTTCCAACATCAAGTTCCTCAAGGGCTGAGATTGCAAGGGCAACCATTCTCACCTCCTCTCTTGGTGGAGGATTCAAGTATCTTCCTACCACAAGTACTCCATCATCTGAGAGATTCGAGATGTACTCTTTAAAAGCCTCAGTTGTAAATTTGTAGTTCTCAGAGAGAGCATAAAGTCCTGAGGTTGCAAAGCCTTCTCTCAAAGAGAGCTGAATCAAATCATACTTCCTCTCACTTCTTGAGAGATAATCTCTCACTCCTGAAATGTGCATCTCAACTCTTTCATCCTCATAAATTCCACTTGAGAATTCGTACTCTGTCACAAGCTCTAAAATTATGGGATTTTCTTCAAGAACTTCGATGGAATCAACCCCCTTGAGGAGTGCCATCAGTACATCCAGCCCTCCCCCTGGCTCTACTATGAGAACCCTTTTTGGTTTAAAAATCTCATAGATAAGAGCTTGTGGAAGGTAGTTTAGAAACTCTAACTCCTCAAAATTTCCCTTAAAGAGGGTTATGGCGTCGATGTTTGAAGCATCTGTGGTAACTCCAAGCTGTGAGGGAAGAGGTTTTTGGTACTTTAAACTCAAACCTGGGGCGTAGCGCACCATGGAACTCTCAACCAAATCCACTCTGGAAAAGGAGTTCCACCGAGTCTCTAAGATCTTTGAATCTGGATATCTTAAAGCTTGGCTTAAATCCTTGTAGGGAGAGATTTTAATCTCTAGAAGATGAGAATTTGAAAGCATCGAAGCTTGAAAAAACAACAATAAAAGAGCAAAAAGTACGTATTTCTTTTGATCAAGGCTGAAAAAAAGACAAGAGAGAGCTCCAAGGATTGCAACAGATACTATCACCTTTTCCCCACCCAAAGAAAACAAGAAGATGGGAATCAAGGCTCCAAAACTCGCTCCCAAAAGATCTGAAAAGTAAACCCTCTCTATCCTTTGAATTTTGGAGAGTGCTATTGCAAGGCATGAGCCAGAAAGAAAGAATGGAAAACCTAAAGCTATGTAGTAGGCTGCAATGTATGCCAACTGAAGAGAGTCCCAAGAAAGCTTGAAGGGATCGAAGGGAATTGCATTTGAAATTCCAAAGCTAAAAATCACACTCAGGGAGAAGGCAAAGGAGGTATAAAAAAGAAGACGTTGTTTTTTTCTCTCAAGAATTCCCCTAAATATTGAGAGAAAGGTGCCGCTTGCCCCAAATCCAAGAAGTGCAATGCTTATCACCATGAAGGTGAAGTGATACCACAACTTCACAGAAAAAATCCTGGTTAGAGCTATTTCGAGACTCAGGGTTGCACATGAGATCATGAAAATTCCAAGATAGATGGAGAGATTAGATTTCACATAAAAACTTCAATCCAAATGCTTATAAATTTAGAGTCAAAGTCCCTCAGATGAAGGCCGTGATTCCAGCAGCAGGTCTTGGCACCAGATTCCTTCCAGCAACGAAGGCACAGCCAAAAGAGATGCTTTGCGTGGTGGACAAGCCTACAATCCAATACGTGGTGGAGGAGGCTTTGAACTCTGGAATAGAGGACATTCTAATAATCACCGGGAAAGGAAAAGGTGCAATAGAGGATCACTTCAATCGTTCCTTTGAGCTTGAGGAGAGGCTGAAGGAGAAGGGAAAGTTAGATTATCTAAAAATGATAGAGGACTCAACCATAGACCTTCACTATATAAGGCAAAAAGAACCTAAAGGTCTTGGAGATGCCATTCTATGTGCCCAAAGGCATGTGGGTGATGAGGAGTTTGCAGTACTCCTCGGAGATGACATTATAAAATCTGAGATTCCATGTACGAAACAGCTTTTAAAGATCTTTTCAAGGTTTGGATGTAGCATTTTGGCTGTTGAGAAGGTATCAAGGGAGAGATTACAAAAGTATGGAATAGTTGATTTTGAACCTTTAGAGAATAACCTTTATAAAGTGAAGAATCTCGTGGAAAAACCTTCTGCAAATGAAGCTCCCTCAAATCTTGGAACAGTTGGAAGATACATCCTAACCCCAGAAATCTTTGATTGTATAAGAGAAACTCCCATAGGTCTTGAGGGAGAAATTTGGCTGACAGATGCTCTCAACATCCTCTTGAGGAGAAAGGAGATCTATGCATACGAATTTCAAGGTAGGAGGTACGATGTTGGAGATAAGCTTGAGTACCTCAAAGCCATGGTGGAGTTTGGTTTGGAGAGAAAAGGTTTTGGGGAAGAGTTCAGAGATTATTTGAAAGGATTGAAACTTTAAGGATTTTTCTGTTAGGGGTTTCAATGAAGGTGAGGAAGAAAAATTATGATAGGTATTTGCCTGAGTTTTAAAATTAGGTTACCTTGTCTAATGTTTAGCTTATTAGAAAATACCTTGTGTAAAAATATATATGCTATGTCAAATACTATGAAATTATACCGTTACATAGAGATAATATGCTACTGCTAATGTACTAAGAATCGCTCCAGTTAAGAGAAATAAGGGTATGATATCACCTGTGATCAGAAAAAATGGCAATTCAAAAATACTAAGAAAAAAAAGAAAGGCTCCTTGATACTTAGTTTCATATTTTGTAAGACCGATTAATCCTACAATTATTCCGAAAATAGGTATAAAACATGATCCAATTATTAATGGAATCATTGAATTTTGGCTCCATCTCTTATTTTGTTTCCATCCTGATAATGATTTAACAGCTCTACCACATCCAGTACAGACAACTGCATCATCTGGGATTTCTTTACTACAATATTCGCATAACATGTACTTTCATATGGTATCCTATTTAAATAACTTTCCCTTTTTTCTCTACATTGCAAAAGGGCGTATGGGAAGGAGGTTTGCTGAATTTTTTGAGGAGAGCATCATTATTTAAAATAAGAAGATTTTGGAGGAGTAAATATGAAAGATTTTTATAGGATAATGTAACACCAATAAATATATAAACAAAATAATTTAGATAGGAATCAACTGAAAATTAGACACAAATATGAAGTGATAATATGAAAA
The DNA here is from genome assembly GCA_046760205.1 of Candidatus Methanofastidiosia archaeon. GTDB lineage: Archaea > Methanobacteriota_B > Thermococci > Methanofastidiosales > SZ-28-30 > JBHIDS01. The sequence continues at coordinate 7,948 of JBHIDS010000017.1, read as the reverse complement.
AAAAGGTGAAAATACTAAAAAAGTTTGGAATATCTATGGTAATTATTAGACCTGAGAATATTAGAGAATTAGCCAAAAAAGTTTACAAAGAATATACTAATGATTCAAAAAAGAAGAATCGACATATATCTATTGATTTTTTTCTAAAGGAACATGATGGCACTCAATATGAAAGTGAAAATATAGAAATTTTTTCAGAAGGAGGAATTCTTGAAACAAGAAGAATTATTGAAATAGAAATGAGATATCATAATTATTCAGAAGATAAACGGATTTCTGTAGATCTAGAACATTCAATTAGAGAAAATAGATGGGGAAATAAAGTAGTTGTTTCAGGGTATGATGATATTTGGACAAATGGTGTCTTGAAATCAATTGAAAGTATTATTTCAAGTTGGGAAAATCAAGTAAATTGGCCTTATAGATATAAGGATCTGTTGATAATATTATTTGGTATTGGAATTACATTATTATATATTAATATCTTGGATATAATTAATTCATATATCTTTGTCATTCAACCATTATCACCACAGCCCCAATGGGCTAAGGATATTATTCCTACTTTGAAAATTGGTGCTTATTTTTTAGTTTTCCTCGGCGCGATGATCTGGCCTGCTTTATATATAGTTAATAAGATTTGTGAATTATATCCTCCTGTTGAATTTACAACCGGACCTGAATATTCCTATGTAGAGAAAATAAGAAGAAAAAAATTATATACATTTCTCTCAGTGGGTATCATACCACTAATAATTTCTCTTATATATGAGTTAATAAAAATATATTTTGGTAAAACTTAGTAGAGGAAAATTCGATAAATACTAAAGAATAGGATAAGGATTTTAATGATTTTGCGTTTGAATCACCAAAACTCCCTATCCCTTTCTTCCGCATAAGAATCATAATCCCTTGTAGTATCATCATTAGAGATTCTCTGTCATCCCCATCCTTTTTTCATGTTGATCTTCTTCGAAACTCAATCTAATTTTCTCAGAATTGAGAATAGTTTTATAAGTATTATTTTGAAATATAGAACATGAGGCACTCAGCATCTACTTTTGATGAGATGAGAAATTATGTTACATTCACTGTGAAAAGAGGGGGTGATTGAATGAAAGACCTATTTGGCAAATGTGGTAACAACTGTGCTCGGTGCCCATTGTATAGAGACAACTTGATAACGGATGAGGACAGGCAATGGTGCGCCGATGGTATGGCAAAGTACATCAATTGGCACCCAAAACCTGAAAAGCTTCGTCAGTGCGAAGGCTGTCAAGCGACTGATGGGTTTCTATATATAAAGAATTGCAGAGTTCGAAAATGTGCTCAATACAATGATGTTGAAAATTGCGCCTACTGCTCCGCTTTTCCCTGTCAAGAAGTGCCAACAGTTTCTCTGTCGGTAGACTACAAAGATATGATTTCTAAAAGGATGGGAAGACCTATTCCAAAAGGAGAATACCTCTCGTTCATAGAACCTTATGAAGGCATGAAACATCTTGAAGAAATACGCGCCTCTTTGAGTTCCGAAGATTTCACAGAACCAGCCAAAGTTAAGCCCATAAAAGCAAGAATAATAGATTTTCCAGACGACCTGCCCCTTTCAAACGAAGAAAGATTTGCCTATGAGGCTCTGCACAGAATCTTTATGAAAATAATGTCTGCACCAGCTGACACCCGTGCCCGTCAACTGGCACTCAAGAGAATAAAGAAGAATGTTTTAAACATATTATGGGTCTTTGGGAAATTTGGTGAACTAAAGGTTGAGAATGGCTCACGCCTAACAATTGATGGTAAAATCCAGTGGTCGCAGCCAGATTTCAACAACATAGTTCGCAAACGTGATAATTCATTACATGTACCTGCAGCACAGTCATTTGAAATTCTAAAGGATTACGGAGTACATTGTAAACATATCTCCTTGACAAAAAAGGGGTGGCTCTTGAGAATGTCTTTTGACGAGAATGTGGGAGGTGTTAGAGCACTGAAATGCCTCAAACTCTATGTCACAAAACTCGTTGAAAAGTATGGTGAACCAACTTACGTAGGAAGTTCTCGTTACAAGGGAAAGGCATTTACACTCTTCTCAAAGGCGGATATGCGGAGTTTAAGGGAGGATTAATGGAAATTGTAACAGATCCAGATTAAGAAAAAGCATCTTAGTTTCAAGCAAGGCATACTACATTTTCTCATAAGGATGGGAAACTTCATAAATTTGCCAACATCTTTTGGAAAATCACCAAAGGTTGTTTGGGGTTTTGAAAGGAAAATTTTAAAAGGAAGAGGGCTGAGGGGAAACGTAGTTCCTCGTGCGGCTGTAGTGTAGCGGTTTAGCACTTGGGCCTTCCAAGCCCACGACCCGGGTTCAAATCCCGGCAGCCGCACTCATTTACCGGGATTTTTGCAAACTTTTCGTTAAATGACAAACCCAAAAGCTCTTTTTGGTTTATTTAAGAAAATCAAATCTTGAATTTTTCGAAAATCTATGATTTCTTGAAGGGAGGTATCGCTCATCATCAAACCGCCAATGCTTTTGCCATTTATGTTAGAATCAAACACGATGAATCCTTTAAAACCTATAATATTGTCCTCAACAATACAGGAAAATTGTCCTTCAAGTGGCGCATAGATAGGATCCTTCATTTTTTCACCTTTGAAAGAACAACTCTATATTTCCCATTCTTCTCTCTTTCAATTTTTTCAACTATTTTTAATTCAATATTCACCCCTTTACCAACAATTTTTAATAAATTGGCTTTAAGCTGTGCATCCTCCTTCTCAGAAAATCCTTCACTTACCCTTGCTTTTACCTTGATTGAATCGATTTTTTCCTGAATTATTTGGTATTGAAGTAATCCATTAATTGTTTCAATTGCAGTAGTCAAACTGTAGGGGGAAACAATCTTACCTTGAGGCAATGAAAAACAGTCAACTGTTCTTCCCATTAATACGTCCATTAGAGGCAATCCCCTTCCACAGCTGCAATTATACTCTAACTTTTTTCCAACGTTGCCTATAGTGTATCTAATCAAAGGCATTGCTTCATTGTAAAGGGATGTGCAAACTATCTCTCCTTTCTCACCATTATCAACATGCTGCTGATTCTTGGTGAACTCGACAAATAAGGAATCGATGTTTGTGTGATAGCCTTCGTGATTTTTACACTCCCAACTGATTTCCTTAAATTCAGTACAGCCATATATATCAAAAACACTGGCATTGAAACCTGTTTCAATTATTCGCCTTGTCTTTCTATCAAGCATTTCTGCAGTAGTAAAAACAATTCTTGGTTTAATGTCCATTAAATTATTTTCTTTTACGAATTCAGCTAACAGCTTTAAATAAGATGGATAGCCATCGAAAGCATTTGGTTTAAAGCTTTCAAAAAGGGAAATTTGCTCTTCCACATCCTCAAAAACAGAGAAAGTTTTTTTCTTGATAAAAAGATTGAAAATTGAAAATCCCTTTTTTTCTTGCTTAGCTATTTCTTCTCTATTTAAGGCATCCAATACCGCAATTCTATCTCCAATTTTCAAACCACATGCAAGTCTAGCTCTAATCTTAATTAAGTATTTTGAATGAATCCAAGCACTCTTGTTGTAGAAGGTTTTTATTGGTTCGCCGGTTGAGCCACTTGTTTTTGAATAGTAGAGATCATCAACTGAAAATTTTTGTGCAATGGCAGGAAAATGTAACCTTAGTTCTTCTTTTGTTGTGACAGGAATATTTAACATGTCATGGCTTTTCTTTATGTCACTAGGTTTCAAGTTAGCCTTCTTAAATTTTTCTCTGTAAAATGGGACATTGTTGTGGGCATAATTAAGAACAAATTTAAGTTTTTTCCACTGAAGTTTTTCAAGTTTCTCTTTTCTTAGCCACTGGTGTTTATTCAACTTTAAGAATTGAAAAAAGCTATTAATATACATCTTATTTCACCATTGCATTTTTCTAAATTCATTTTAGTTGTGCATAGAGCTTAAGGTAGGCTTCGGCAACATCTTCCCAACTCATGTTCTCAGCAATTTTTCTTGATTTTTTACCCATTTCTCTTCTTAAGTTTGAATCATTAATCAACTGAATTGTTGCATCCGCAATTGCTTCTGAATCGTTCATTGGTACAATAATTCCATTATCTTTGATTAATTCTTGTGTTCCACCTGTATCTGTTGTAATTATTGAAATTCCAGATGCTATCGCCTCTAGAACTGTGTTGGACATACCTTCTTTTAATGAAGGCAGAACGAAAATTTCTGACTTTGAATAGATCTTTGGTAGTTTACTGTGCGCTACATAACCCATAAAATCAATATATTCTTCTATATTCAAATCCAGAGACATCTTCTTCAATTCTTGTTCTTGACTGCCTTTGCCTATTATAGTGACCTTAAAATTATTGTAATTTTTCAATATTTGAGGAATCGCTCCTATTAAATATTTAATCCCCTTCCTTTCAATTAATCTGGAAACACATAATATTTTAATGGTTTTATTCTTTCTATGTGAAGGCTTAAACTCATTGATATCTATGCCATTATGAATTATCTCAATATCCTGATTCGGACTTGTTCTAAGTGCTAAACGCTTTAAACCTTCACTATTTGCAATAACACTCTTTGAATTTCTCCAAATAATTTTCAGCATGGGTTTAAGAAAAATATATTGAATAGAAAATCTTTTACTAAATCCAGGAACATCAGAACCTCTCAAAGAAACAATATAGGGTATTTTTTTCCTAAAAAGGTAAGCTATCAAACCACAGGGGAATCCAAAGAAAGCATGACATAGATCATATTTATCCCTCTTCATTAATTTTCTAATAAATCTTATTGCTTTTATAGAATAGACTAAAATTTCTTTTTGAGTCCAGTAATGTATGTCCTTTTTGTCAATTGGTAGTTTGTAGATTATTATGTTATCACTTAATTTCTCTACTTCCATCTTATTTATTGGAGAAGATGTAATCAAATCAATTTTCATGTCTGTGATCAATGAAAACTCTTTTAAAAGATACTCAGTGGCATTACTTGCTCCACCCCCTAGGGGAGGGAACTCATAATTCAACATCAAGATTTTCATTTTATTATCTCCCATATATGATTACCTCTGATGCTGCTTAGGTGTATAACGACGTATCGTCCAGCCAAAAAATGTGAAGAACGTGACTTGTCCAATCTCCTGGTAACCGACTTTCTGGCAGAACTCAAGCGAGGCGACATTGTCAGTTTCAACTATGGCGAGAATCCGCTTGTAGCTATGTTCCCGGAGAAACCTGCAACATTCAGCAAAGTTAGCCTCATTGAGCCCCAGGCGGCGGTAAGCAGGCAGGGTGTAGGCAGGACCTGAGTAGGTATCTCCTGGCTCCAGTGGGATAGGGTAGGTACCCAAGATCAATTCAGGGCTGACCCAACGATAGTTCACGATCTCTCCATCCGGCAGGAGAGTAATGAAGCAGATATGGTCCCTATGCAGTCGGTAGCTGAAGTGCCACAATTGCCAAGGACTGGTGATAGGTCGGAACCGTTCAATGTCATCCAGCGTGGCTTGCCGGATGGTCACCTCTAGCTGTGGCTGGCTATTGCTGGGAAGTGACTGGTCGACTATGCGTGCCAGGAGCATGCAGCGCCGATAGGCGATAGAGAATCTCCGCCCCACCATTATCAGCGCTTGAAGTATTGCACGCCAATCTCGCTGTCGTAATAAGTAAAGGCCACCCTTCCAGATGGCACGTAGCCTCCTCAAATTGATCCTCCTTAAACACATTATCCCAACGATACGGGTTCATAACTTTCAAAAGGAGCGAGCGAATTTCGCCTAATTCATTCATATCTGGACTTGATTTCGCATATCCTTCCATTTTGATAGTATATTCAAAGTCAAGTTCGTCTATACATCCTTCTGGGGGGATATCTTTTATCATTATTCACATCACCTCATATTATCCAGAATTGAATTCTTTTAAGGTTTTTGGCAGTAAAATGCACACAACTTTTACAAATAGAGGGATAAACAATTGCAAAAGTCGCAAAAAATAGGGGATAGATAAAAACCCTAAATATGAAATGAATTCAAAATTTAAACTCAAAAATCTCATTTTCGAATGAAATTTTTTAAAATCCCGGAACCTGTCTGACATCTTTTGGGAAGGTTGAGAGCACTTTAAAAGGCTTTTTAGGGGGTTATTGATGCTGTTTTGAATTCCAAAATTGCACAACCTTCAATGCTAAGGAGTAATTGAATTGAGGATTCAAAGAATCAAAGTGAGTGGAGAGGGAAAGAAGATGAGAAACGATAAATCGTATCTTTTGGCATTGTTGATTCTACCCTCCCTCGATGTAATTTGTTTCCAATCACTTATATAGTTATCGTTTCCTATCTTTAAAATTAGAAATCATTCATTCCTCATTTTTTGGTTCGATGGGTTCAGAAGGCTTTGGTAACCATAAGCTTTATAAGTGAACGTTTGCTTATATTTAAAGGAGTGTTAAAATACAATAAATAAAAAAGTAGGAGGAGAGAAAGACGAAAAAGACAAAAATCGGAGTGCTTTTGTTGGTATCGACATTGATACTCAGTGTTTTCTATGCCAATACTGCGACTGGTGGTCCTGATGCATATGGCTACATATGGGATGATGGTGTTCCATTTTCTTGGATTGATATTACTGGGACAGGAACTGATTCTGGGATAACTGGGGATGATGACTCTACAGATGTAAGCATAGGGTTCAACTTTAATTTCTATGGTAACTCATACTCTACCATCAGTATAAGTTCCAACGTTACTTGACTTTTGGAACTGACAAAACCGATTTCTCAAATGATGATATTCCAGACACCAACGATCCTGATGATTCAATCTTTACATTCTGGGATGACATAGATTTAAACAATGGGGCAACAGGAAAAATATACTACGAGACAAGGACAACTGCTTCAGGCAGAATCTTTATCGTTGAATGGTATGATGTTCCTCATATAAAAGATGATCCAGGAGACTGCGCTGGTGGAGTAAGATCACATTACACATTCCAAGCTATTCTTTATGAAATAACAAATGATATCAAGTTTCAATATCTGAGTATGGTAAACGGGTGTAAGAATTTAGCTGATGGAAGGTCTGCAACTGTGGGAATAGAGAATATCGACGGTACAATCGGCCTAAAGTATTCATACAACACTTCTTCGATATACGATAGATTGGCAATTTGTTTCAGCTCTATGGGAACTAATTGCAGTTTACAGAGAAGACACGCAGATACAAACAAACCCATGATGGGAAGAGCCATAAATACCATAAAGGATGCAAAAGACCTATTGAGCAAGGCTGAGGGACTTTGTGCAGAGTTGAAGGAAAAGGAGGATCCCAAGTTCGATGAGTGTTGCTCAGAGGACAAATTCAAAGAGGCAAAGGAACTTTTAGAGATGGCAGAAAAATTCTTCTCTGGAGGAAACTACATAGCTGCCAACAACTATGCGCTAAGGGCGATAGCAAAGTTAGAGGAAATCATAGAGTGTTGTGAAGGATAAACTTTAATTTTTTTTATTTATGATCTATTTTAGAAATCAGGCATATGTCTATCATAGTGCTTCTTTCATGCTTTCAGGCTTGCCTTTAAATATCTCATAGTACTTCTTATATCTTTATGTCTAAGTTGTTCCTTTACAAAAAATAGATTCCCTCCATTTTCCAGCATGAATGTTGTAAAACTTGAACAAATCGGGGGGTACAGAATAAAAAAAATCGAGGGGTCGAAGGCTACCCATATTGCTCTTATATAACCCAAAGCCACTATAACGGGTCTCTAAGAGGTTTTGATATCTCTCAAGAACAAAAATTTGTCTTATGCTGTCTATTAAGACTATATAGACACTGTTGTATTGTACAAGTTCCTCAAATCTCCCTTGCCTCCTCCAAGTACTCCAACTCTGTCTTTGTGATCAACTTG
>JBHIDS010000016.1:0-18252 GCA_046760205.1 Candidatus Methanofastidiosia archaeon | reverse complement strand
ATAGGAATTCATATGTTCTAGATGTTGGTTGTGGCGTTGGAATAACTGCTTGCTTCATTGCAAAAAAACATGGCTGTAGAGTTGTCGGCGTAGACCTTTCTGAAAGGATGATTGATAGGGCAAATGAAGGAGTGAAAAGAAAGGGTGTAGAGGATAGGGTTGAGTTTCAAGTAGCAGATGCACAGAAACTTCCCTTTGCGGATGCTCTTTTAGACGTAGTCATCAGCGAATCTGTAACATCATTTACGAAAGATAAGGGAAAAACGATAAGAGAATATGTGCGGGTGACAAAGCCAGGAGGATACATCGGGCTTAATGAAACAACTTGGATGAATACAAAACCTCCAAAGGAATTGATTGAATATGTATACCGTGCTATGGGCGGTATTAAGCCTGAAACTTCCAACGTATGGAAAGAATTGTGGAAGGTTCTGGATTGAGAGATATCGTGGTGAGAACCTACAAATTCAAACGTCTAAGCCTGTGGATTAATGAAGTTAGGTTGATAGGTTTTGCAGAGATTCCTAAAGCATGGTATAGGCTTTTATCCTTGTATATCAAAAGACCAGCTTACAGAAAGGCAATAAGAGAAATGACAAAAGAAGCACGGGCTATACCTAAGAACTTTTTCGAATACGTTGGATACGGAATATATGTTGGAATTAAAAATTAGATCTAACTAATTGCTGTAACTCATCTCAGTTACAATAGTTTTTTATACTTCAATTCATTACTCTATATTACCATGAATGATATACTTAAACTGCTCCGAAAAATTGGCCTGACTGAATACGAGGCTAAGGTATATCTAACCCTCATCAATAAACATATGGATGGTGCGACAAAACTATCCGAAGAATCAAAAGTTCCCAGAACCAAGATTTATTCTGTACTAGAATCCTTAGAGCAAAAGGGTTGGATAAAAATCTACTCAGGCATACCGCTATTGTTCAGACCAAACCATCCTAGGGAAATTTTTGAGAGGATGAAGGAAGACTATAATAAATTTTTAGATTCGATTTCGATGGAGATAAATTCTGAGGTGGGAGATATGATAGAAAAATTTGTGGTATCAAGATACAATATAGGCATAGGAAATTTAAGAAAGGAGATAAAAAAGGCAAGGACCATATGGATTTCTAACGCTACTGCAGAACTGCTAGAGGAACTGAGAGATACATTTAGTGAAGAAGCAGAGATCAAAGTATTACTCTTTCCGAAGGAAAAGAAAATTGCCCATAAAAATATACAATACAAAGAGGCTTTAGTAAAAATCGTTAATATCGTTAAAACTAAAGAAACGCCGTCAACATCAATTATACTCGATGAAGAGAGAATTTTCACAGTGTTTAAAGACCCTACGAAGGGAAAATACATGGTTTCAGAGATGCTCTATGAGGATTGTACCAACTGTTTTAGAGAGTGGAATTATTTCGGTTGGAGCACTTCAAAGGAGGTATGATAGAATCAAAAGGATATCAAAGAGGTGAAAAAATGCCAATAGTTGAAGGAAGATATGAAGCAAAAATATCTACAACCTTTGGATCTGTAGAAGAGGCAATAGATGAAATAAAGAACAAGATAAGAAGATCTAGAAAGATAAGAATCAGCAACATCCCAATGGAGTTGTTAGAAGAACTAAAGCCAGAGCTTCAAAACAAAGATGCAAGTATTGTGCTGCCACTCAATGAAAAACCCACACCAGAAATAAGAAAGCTGGGTAGGATTGCAACAACAAAAGCAAGGATCTACAAGGAGTATAAAGGGACAGAGGCAAATTCGGGCTCCATTAACTTCGCAGATAGGATCTTCAATATCGTCTGGGTTGATGAGAAAATCTTGGAAATAGATACGATGGATTATGGCAGATGTGTAAAATGTTTGAACAAGACCTTTGAGACTGGATGGAGGTATTCTGAGAAATATAAATAGAACTGCCAATGTTAAATTTAATGTGGAGACGAAAAGATGTGCAATAAATTCAAATCACGTAAAACTTGGCGAGAAAAATTAGAAAATCCACCAAAAGGTCTGCCTAAAGTTGTAGATGGTCCTCCAAAGTGGGAAAAGAGGTTTGGAGGTAGAAGGGTGCTTGTACCCACACCACTTCTCGTTAATGGGTTAATACGTAAAGTCACAAAAAGAAAACTCGTTACCCTAAAACAAATTAGAGAACGTCTTGCAAAAGATTTTAAGGCTGATTCAACTTGCCCCCTTACTACAGGAATTTTTATTCGAATTGTTGCGGAAACAGCAGAGGAGGATTTGCGAATGGGGAAGAGACAGATAACACCTTACTGGCGAGTGATTAAGACAGATGGTAGGTTAAATCCTAAATTTCCTGGAGGAGTAGAAGAACAAGCAGCACGTTTAAAAGAAGAAGGACATAGCATTCTAGAGGGTAAAGGCAGAAAACTTCCAAAGGTGAAAGATTTTGAGAAATATTTGATAATGATATAGAGGTGAAATCATGAAAACAAAATTAGACTTGACAAAGAAATACAAAACATACTATAAGGCAAAGCCTATCCCTGAGATAGTTGAAATTGAAGAAGCACAATTTTTAGAAATAGAGGGAATGGGAGCTCCTGCTGAAGAGGAATACATGGCAAGAATGAAGGCTTTGTATGCCTTAGCCTTCGGAGTTAAGATGGCAATGAAAAAAGAGGGTAAGGATTTCACAGTTCCAAAGCTTGAGGGTTTATGGTGGGTAGATTCTGATAAATCTTACTTGGAAGTTCCTCGTGAAGAATGGAGATGGAGACTTCTCATTCGCCAGCCTGAATTCGTAACTTTCGAAATAGTTGAAAGAGCAAAAGTTGAAGTCATTAAAAAGAAAGGAATAGAACTTGTAAGTGAGGTTGAATTGGAAAAGATGAAAGAGGGAAAATGTGTTCAGATATTGCATATCGGTCCTTATGCCACAGAGGAAGAATCATTGAATAGGATGAGAGAGCTTATGTCAGAGGAGAATCTTGTTAGAAATGGTCTCCATCACGAAATCTATCTTCGAGACCCAAGGCGAGTTCCTGAAGAAAAATACAGGACGATATTGAGACAGCCTGTAAAACCAAGATAATGGAAGAATAAGTATGGTAGAAAGGTTGAAAGTTCAGGATTTTGAACAATTCGGAGGAAAACACTGCTGGACCACTGCTTTGAAGAATGTATTCGATTATCATGGATTGCATTTATCTGAAGAAATGCTGTTTGGTTTGGGTGGAGGAGTCGGGTTTATTTACTGGTACATGAAGAATATGATAGTACCATTTATAGGTACTCGATTAGGCAAAACCGATTCTTTGATAAACACCTGTAAGCGGATTGGTGCTGAAGCGACCATATTTCAAACGAACAGTGTTAAAAGGGGACACGAAGAATTAAAAAGACTACTTCGTGAAGGCGAACCAGCTTTTGTATTTGTGGATATGGCATATCTTCCTTATTTGGCTCTTCCTGGTGTTGCTCATTTTGGTGGCCATACTGCTGTTGTTTATGGTTTGGATGAGCAAGAGGATAAAGCTTACATCTCAGATTGTGCAGAAAAACCAGTAAGGGTTTCTATCGAAGACTTGAAGAGGGCTCGGAGTTCAAAATTTCCTCCATTTCCTCCAAAGAATAAAATACTGGAGATAAAATATCCTTCAGAGATTGGCAACTTAGAAAACGGGATTAAGGAAGCAATTAGAGAATGCTGCAAAAACATGCTGAAACCTCCAATGAAAAATATTGGACTTGCTGGAATGCAAAAATGGGCAGACATTGTGCCTAAATGGCCAAAGCAGTTTAAAGATTTAAGTCTATATGGATGTCTTTTAAATACCTTCATTTACATCGAAGTTAGCGGTACGGGAGGAGGTGCCTTCCGCCTGATGTATGCCCAATTTCTTAGAGAATCCAGTTCTATATTAAATGAACCAGGATTAAATGAGACAGCCGAATTATTTGAGAAATCCGGAAAAGTATGGACTGAGATTGCAACAACCGCTCTTCCTGATTATTGTTCCTTGCTTAAAAAAACAAGAGAATTATCATTTGAGAAGAATAGGATTTTTAGAGAACAGAAACAGGGAGCTTTAGAGAAAATGAGAAAAATTAATATTGAATTAGATGGTTTAATGAAAAAAGTGGCAGAAGAATTGCAGAAAAAAGACCTTGCATTTTTATTAGAAAATTTGAAATACAAGATTCTTGAATGTTATCAAATAGAAGAAAAAGCATTTAAAAAATTATATACTACAATCGAATGAAAGGAGGTGAAAAATATGAAATCGTTCAAAAAGGCTTTTTTCTATGGATTCTTGGTTTGGTTGATACCATTTGTGGCTGCAATTTTGATATTTCCAATCAGAACTTCTAACCGTGCTCTGTTCGAGTCGATCATGCCTGTTGTCTTAACGATATGTGTGGTGTTCTTTTCGGTCCTTTATTTCAATAAACTGGAAGATGATTTTCTTAGAGAAGGGATTTTGCTTGGTATACTTTGGTTTGCAGTTAGTATAGTGATAGATCTCATGATGTTCATGGAAGGCCCGATGAAGATGTCTTTTCGAGACTACATGATGGATATAGGATTGACATATTTGATCATCCCAACAATAAGTGTTGGTTTTGGTCTTTTACTTGAGAAACAGGGGAGATAAAATACAAAATAAAAGAATGGGAGGGTTCGGAACTCTGCGATCACTATTGCTTTCTTGCCTTGCTTTTGGCTCGGTCGTATAACACGGGCTATACAGCTTCGGCTGACGCCTTCGCCCAAATTCGCCTATCAGCGAATTTCTTTTATCCACAAATCGTTAGGCGAAATATTATCCTAATGATAGAAATCTTTTTTAGACTTAAGTATTTGAATATGTTAACATTCAATAAGGAAAGGTAATAGGAATGATAATAAAAAATGTAGATAGATATGAAATTGATAAAATCAAAAATATAGATCGTTCTGAGATAGTTGAAAACATCTATTATTATCAAAATGGTAAACTAGTAAAGGAAAAAGAATTTTACGATATTCGAGGTTGGGATAAGAATGAACTGGCAAAGAATCTAAAAAAGCTAAAGAAATTACATGATAGAGGTGGCAGTTTTATAGGTGCCTTTGATAGTGAGCGATTGGTTGGAATTGGTGCACTAGAAAATAGGTTCATAGGTGAGAATCTTGATACTTTGCAGCTTGTATTTCTACATGTTGGTAAGCCCTTCAGAAAGAAAGGGATTGGAACAGAACTCATGGAGAAGCTTTGCATAATTGCAAGAGAGAAAGGTGCAAAGAAACTATATATTTCAGCAACGCCATCTGAGAATACTGTAAATTTTTATCTTAACCGTGGATGCTATTTGGCAAAAAAAGTCATTAAAGAACTATATGAAGAGGAACCTGAAGACATTCATTTGGAGCTTGAATTGTAATATTTTCCCTTTTTATTAATTTTATTCCAAAAAATGGGGCATTACTTTAAATAACTATACATTCGTGTTTTAGCTCACTACGCCTGCCCAAAAATTTTAAAAAATTTCATTCAAATGAAAAAAGAGATGATGTAAAGAATGAATATCGAAGTTGTTAAGGGATTATAAATCTTTGATTTGGAAATGCCAGAATGCACAGAAATTGCTTTGCAATTTCTGGCTGTATCGGAAATCAAAGATTTCCAAATAATCTGCGATTTTTGAACATTTATCAATCAAATTACAATTTTTTCTTGAAAGTCCTCAAAAACCAGAGATTTTTTGGATTCTACTATACACTTCCGTTAAAGGCTCAGTAGAAAAAAATTTAATCCTGATTGGAAGTATGAAGCAGGCTATTGGGTTCATTCGGTTTCAATAAATCAAGATGATATATCGCTATGGATTCAGCTGATAAATATGTCTATCTTTTTAACAAACCAGAAGATGAAAACATCATTTTATCAATGAGGGTTTTGATATTTGGCATTTCGATTCTAATCCTTCTCATTTTCAAATATCAGATAGCACTTGACAAAGTTTAGGGCTGAAAACTTACCCTGAGATAGGTAAGCTATCAATCTCTCTCTTCCAAATATCTCATCTCTTATCTCTTCTGCATCCATGCCATTTTCATGAAGCTCCAAGACCTTTTTTTTCATATTCTCTAAAAACTCTATTTTCTTTTTTAAGAGATCTGAAGGAGCTTTGAAAACCTCTCCATGTCCAGGAAAGAGATACCTAATCTCGAGTTTTGAAACCCTTCTCAAGGAATCTATGGCATCATAGATATTCACATCCACAAAGACTTCCCTGGGCTCTCCGTGAAGCACCAAGTCTCCAGTGAAAATCCACCTCTCATCTTCCTCATAGAGAGAAATGTGATCTGAAGTGTGCCCTGGGGTGTGGATAGTTTGGAATCTGTGGTTTTCAGTCTCAATAAAATCTGGAATCTCTAAAGCTTTGGAGGGCATGGGAGGACCATACAAAAACTTCTGAAGGTACATAGCAAGCTCGGGATTTTCAAGCTTTTCTGCAGTTTTCGGATTTGCCAGTATTTCAATCCCAAATTCACTTTGTAGAGCATGATTTCCTCCAGTGTGATCTGAGTGATAGTGAGTATTCACTATCTTTTTCAAAGGATGGTTTTTAAAGAATGAAATCATCTCCCTTGAAAGGGAAGAACCTCCAGTGTCAATTAGAAGACCATCTATATAAAAACAATTTATTGGAAAGATGGGCTTTGAGAAAATGGTTTTTGAGAGCTCTATCCTCAAAACCCTTTCAATTTTCTCTGTTGAAAGCATGTGCTGAGATTTCGAGATCGTTTAAAAGGTTTTGGTTTAAAGGAATCGAAACCCTTTTAAGTTATAGTTGGAAGAAAAATAAAAAATTGAGGAGGTGAAAAAATGAAGGTGTTGGTAACTGCAGCCCTGCCCTATGTGAACAACGTCCCACATCTTGGAAATCTCATTCCCGTTTTATCCGCAGATGTGTATGCGAGGTTTAAAAGAATGATGGGAGAGGAGATAATCTACATGTGTGGCACAGACGAGCACGGCACCACCACAGAAACAATAGCAATAAAGGAAGGGCTGACTCCCAAGGAGGTTTGCGACAAGTATTATGAAATCCACAAAAAGGTTTATGAGTGGCTAAACATCTCTTTCGATTACTTTGGGAGAACATCTTCTGAATTTCACCACCAGATAACACAGAACATCTTCTTGAAGTTAAACGAAAATGGTTATATCTTAGAGAGAGAGATTGAACAAACTTTTTGCCCAAAGTGCCAAAAGTTTTTGGCTGATAGGTTCGTTGAGGGAGAGTGTCCCCACTGTGGAGGGAAAAATGCAAGGGGAGATCAGTGTGAGAGCTGTGGAAAGGTTTTGGATCCCAAAGATCTGATAAATCCGAGATGTGCCCTCTGTGGATCTAAACCTGAGATAAAAAAAACTAAACACCTCTTTTTAGATTTACCCCAGTTTTCAAAAAAGCTCACTTCCTGGATAAAATCTCAGAAAAGTTGGTCCCAGAATGCAAAAACCTTCTCTCTCTCCTGGTTGAAAGAGGGTCTTGAGCCCAGGTGTATCACGAGAGACTTGGAGTGGGGGGTTAGAGTTCCCCTAAAGGGCTGGGAGCACAAGGTCTTCTACGTCTGGTTCGATGCTCCCATTGGATACATCTCTATAACCATGGATTACTGTTCAAAAAGGGGATGTGATTGGGAGGAATGGTGGAAGGATCCGCAAGAGATAAAGTTGGTGCAGTTCATGGGAAAGGACAACATCCCTTTCCATACCATAATATTTCCAGCCACCCTCATGGGAACAGGGGATGGATACACCCTTTTAAACCAGATAAGTGTCAACGAGTACATCAACTATGAGGGAGGAAAGTTCTCAAAATCCAGAGGAGTTGGACTCTTCTGTGACGACATGATAGAACTTGGAATTCCCTCAGATGTCTGGAGGTACTATTTATTCGCCAACAGGCCTGAAAAACAGGACACAGACTTCACCTGGGATGATTTTCAGAAAAAGGTGAACGCAGAGCTTGTAGGAAATCTTGGGAACTTTGTAAACCGTACTTTAAGTTTTGCAGAGAGGTATTTAAATGGAGAGGTAAGAGAACAAGAATTTGGAAAAAGAGAGAGAGAACTTTTGAAAAAAGTAGATGACCTGATTTCAGAGATAAGAGATGACCTTCAGGAAAACAATCAAAAATCTGGCTTAAAGAGGATAATGAGAATCTCAAAGCTTGGAAATGTTTATTTCCAAAAGGAAGAGCCTTGGAGAAATAGTGATACGAGAAAAAGGACGATATTCATCTGTACAGACCTTTGCGCCAAGCTTTCAATCCTCCTCTTTCCCTTTCTTCCCCAAACAGCCGAGAGAATCTGGAAGCAACTTGGCATGAAGGGAAAGGTGGGAGAGCAAGGCTTTCCTGCTCCTTCAAAACTTCTCATCCAAACTCAGAAACTTGGAAAGAGAGAGATTCTCTTTAAGATGCTAGAGGACGAGTTCATCTCCGATATGAAGAAAAGATACCAAGAAAAAAAGGATGTAGAGTTCAAGCCCCAAATAAGCTTTGAAGATTTTGAGAAACTGGACTTGAGGGTTGGCAAAGTTATTTCTGTAGAAGACCATCCCAAGGCCGATAAATTGATCATCATAAAGATCGATGTTGGATGTGAGAGATGTGTGGTGGCAGGACTCAAAGAGTTCTACAAACCAAAAGATTTGGTTGGAAAAAATGTTGTTCTCTTGTGCAACTTAGAGTCTCGAAAGCTTCGAGGGATAGAATCTCAAGGAATGATTCTTGCAGCTCAGGACGAGAAAACTGTATCTCTTCTGACCTTGGATAGAGATGTAAAACCTGGATCTAAAATCTTGTAGGTCTTGAAATGGAAGATGTTATAAGAAAGCACGTTTTAATAAATGCCCTTGAGCATAGAGGAAAGGCTCATCCAAAAGCTGTCTTTAAAAAGGTTATGGGGGAGAGGAAGGATCTGAGAGGGAATGCAAGAGAGGTCATGGAAAAGATCAAAGAGGTTGTTTTTGAGATAAATTCTTTGAGTTTGACAGAGCAAGAAGAGAGACTTTCTAAGATTTTTCCAGATTACTTCTTAAAGGAAAAGATAACGGAAGAGAAAAAACTTCCTCCTCTTAGGAATGTAGAAGAGGGTGTTGTCATGAGAATGGCTCCCTTTCCCTCAGGCATGCTTCACATTGGGAGGGCAAGAATGGCAATCCTAAACGATGAATACGTCAAAAGATATGGGGGGAAGCTGATATTGATGATAGATGACACTGCAGGTTCAAAGGAAAAGGTGCCTATAAAAGAAGCCTATTTGGGAATTCCAGAAGACCTTGAATGGCTCGGAGTGAAGGTTTCAGAAGTTGTATACAAGTCAGACAGATTGGAAATCTTCTATGAGTATGCAGAGCTCTTTTTGAGAAAGGGCTTTGCATACGTTTGCATGTGTCCCCAAGAAAAACTTAGAAAAAACAGGATGAAGGGAAGGGATTGTGCTTGCAGGAAAAAAGATCCTGAAGAGAATATCAAGCACTTCAAGATGATGCTCGATGGAAGCCTTAGAGAGGGAGAGGCGATTGTGAGGCTGAAAACTGACATGAAACACAAAAACCCAGCCTTCAGGGACAGGGGGCTTTTGAGAATCTCAGAAATCCAACATCCAAGAGTTGGAAAGAAGTATCGAGTCTGGCCAATGCTCGAGTTCTCCTGGGCCATAGATGATCATCTTCTTGGAATAACCCACATCTTGAGGGGAAAGGATCTGATGATGGAGGACGAGATGGAGCTTTTCATATGGAAGCTTTTGGGATGGAAAGCTCCAGAGATAATTCATCATGGACTTTTGAGACTCGAAGGTGTTAAGCTCTCATCCTCTCTCTGCAGGAAGAAGGTTGAAAGCGGTGAGTATAGAGGCTGGGATGATCCAAGGACGTGGACATTGGGATCTCTTAAAAAGAGGGGAATCTCTCCAAAAGCCATAAGAAACTTCATTAAAAGCATGGGACTGAGCCTGAACGATGTAACCGTTCCAGTTGAAAATATCTATGCAGAGAACAGAAAGTTGATAGATCCTCTCGCTTTACGATACTTTTTTATCCATGATCCCATAAGACTTGAAGTCCCAATTGAGAGAGAGGCAAAAATTCCCAAACATCCAGATTTTGGGGAGAGGGGTTTTAGATACTTAGAGGCAAGAAATGAGGTTTTCATAGAAAAGTCTGATTTCATATTGCTGAAATCTGAAACTAGATTGAAGGGATTGTGTAACTTAAAAAAAATAAATGATGAGATAGTTGTAACAGACATAAAACTAAAGAAAGGAATCCCAATAATTCATTGGTTGCCAACCCATTATAACCTAAAAACGAAAATCTTGATGCCAGATGGGGAGGAGGTTTACGGCATCTCTGAAGGAACCTTGAGAGAGGCAAGACCAAATGACCTTGTTCAGTTTGAGAGGTTTGGATTCTGTAGGGTTGATGATGTTGGAGAGAGAATTTCATGCTTTTTTGCCCATAGGTGATCTTCTATTTTCAAATCCTCAAAACCTCTCTCGTTTTCTCCATATCATCTTTAAGTCTTTGACACTCTCTTAAAATCTTCTCCAAGCTCAATCTCTTCCCTCTTGAAACACCCTCACACGAGGTATCTATGTACAAAAAAATTTCTTCTTCATCTTTAAAATAACTTATATTTTCTTTCAACAGAGGCTTTTTTGACATGACAATTGGGTAGAGTCTGCATATGATGGGCTTTATTTTATGAACAGAACATAAATTTCCTTTTAGAAAAACACAGCCGTTGTCCCAAATCCTTCTTTCCAAGACCAACATCTTCCCAAAGATCATGGTGAATTCTGAAATGTCTCTCTTTCCCGAAAGTCTTTTTATATCTCTTAAGGTTAGAGGAACCCATCTTTCTCTGCAACACTCACCACACTCAATGCACTCAAAGCCCTGGTTTTCAAAAGGTATGAGTTTTTCTCTCATCTCTTCTTTTTGCAGAGCTCAAAACTTAAAACTTTCGATAAGTTATTAAAGCAGGCTTTTCAAGATGTTTGGTGATTTAAATGAAGAGAGATTTTGCTCTTGTAACTGGCGCGAGCAGAGGAATCGGCAAGTCCATAGCCTTAAGGCTTGCAAGAGAGGGTTTTCGTGTTTGCGTAAACTATCTGAGAGACGATGGGGGTGCGAGAAAAACGGTTTCTGAGATAAAAGCTTTGGGAGGTGAGGCTTTATCTTTTAAGGCAGATGTTTCAAACTTCAAAGAAGTAGAGGAAATGGTCAAATCCATCCTTGAAATTTCGAGCATAGATGTTTTGGTGAACAACGCTGGGATTCTCTCAAGACAAATCTCAATAAGAGGGCTCACAGAGGAAGAATGGGTAAGGGTGCTTGACGTGAACCTCAAGGGGATTTTCAACTGTTGCAAAGCTGTGGCAGAGCACATGATTGAAAATGAGAAGGGAAACATCGTAAACATCGCATCCATCGCTGGAAAGATGGGAGGTACTGTCGGAGTGGCTTATGCTGCCTCAAAGGCTGGGGTGATAGGACTTACCATGTCCCTCGCATCCGAGCTTGCACCTTATGGCATCAGAGTGAATGCAGTGGCACCTGGACCTGTGGATACCGACTTACTCACGAAAGATCAGAAGGAAAAACTAAGAAAACTCGTTCCCCTTGGTATAATTGGAAATCCAGAGGACGTTGCAAAAGCTGTCTCGTTTTTGATAAAAAATCCCTACATAACAGGAGAAACCATAAACTTGAGTGGGGGAAGGTACATGGATTGATGAACTAAACTTGGGGAATTGGATTTCTTATGAACCTGCAAATATTTTTTTCTTGATTTGAAAGCAAGATTATTCTCGATTCTTCCCTCTCATCCATAATTTCAAAGTTTTCAAGATCTTTTAAAAATTTTTCTGCATAGGAGAAAATCTTCTCATGAGAGGGCATGTTTTCTTCTCTCAACCTCCTTCTCGAGTACCCCAAGTACATGTAGGCTTTTATCTCTATAAAGTGAGGTTTTGAAGGTGCTAGAAGTTCTGCATACTCTTTAAAATATTCCTCATCCATGTTCATGCCCTTTATCATGGTCATTCTTATCACCTTTCTGCATCTAAGATTTCCACAGATTTCGAGACTTTTTAAAAACCTCTCCCATGCATCCTCATAGATTGGCCTCATTATCTTCTTGAACAAATCCCTATTTGGAGCGTTGCACGAGATATAAAGCTGAGTCGGAAGGGCATTTGATTTGCTTAGAAGTTTGAGCATTGAGGGCTCTTGGGCGTTGGTTACCAGAAATATTGATTTTGTGTGAGGCAATCCTCTCAAATATCCTATCAAATCTGGGAGTAGGGGATAGAGGGTAGGTTCTCCTGAGAGTGAGATTGCAAAATGGGTGGGTTTTAGAGCTTCTTTGAGTTTTCTCTCATTCACCTGAGGATGCCCAAAAAAGCCAGAGAGTAGTTTCTTTCTCTCAATGAGCAATCTTTCATAGATTTCTTTTGGAGAATTCACCTCTTCCTCTTTCATCTCATAAATCCTCATGAACTCCATTGGTCTCCAACAGTAGATGCAGTTGTTCTCACAGAAAACTGCAGCTGGTGAGAACTGAAGGCATCTGTGACAGTCCACACCATAGAAGGTTTGCTTGTAACAAACGCCTTTATCTTTAAGGCTTTTCTTGGTCCAACTACAGATCTGGGTTGCACTGTGGTTGTAGATTCCATACCCTTTTTTTAAAAGCTGTCTTTCAATCCTTTCATCCATTTTGAGCATCATTTAAAATTTATGCTATATTATTTAAGGGTATCCTCTACCCTCTCCACCTCTCTCAAAACAACATCTTGAGGATTCTCCATCTCAGAGAGTATCTTTGTAACCCTTCTCTCATAATCCTCATCCTTTCTTAAGGTTTTGAAGTACTTGACTATCTCAGAGATTGATAGAGAGTGCCACTTCACCCCAAGATGGATTAGGTGTTTGGTGACTCCCAAGAGCTTTAGAGGATAGGTGGAGATGGCTGGGGTTTTCAAAGCTATGGCCTCTCTGTTCATTGAGCCTCCAGCACTCACCACCAAATTTGCAAAGCTCATGAGGCTTAGAGAGTCGATGGCAACTTCAGGTATCGCCGTGTTTTTGAAGTTCAAAACCTCCCTTTGCTCTTCAAATCTTGGAAAAACCACAAACTGAAGAGTTTCGTCCTGAGATTCTCTCAAGAGCTTTGCAACGATGGTTTTTTTCCTGTTTCCGTTGAAGTAGTTTGCCTTTGAAGGTTCTGGACGTAGAACCACAAGCTTTCTCTCCCTATCCAATCCCAAATCTTTCAAAACTTTTGGATTAGGTCTAAAGTCTTGAATGTGGGAAATCTCACAAAATCCTCTAAACTGTACAAGGTTTTCTCTCAAAACTCCAAATTTCAAAATCTCAGAAGTTGGGATGCAAGAAGGTGCGATGACTTTTTGAGAGAGGGGAAGCATCAATTTGTTCTGTGCCTGTGCATTCTCGTTGTCAAGCACACATATGGAGGGGATCTTCAAGCCAAAGGAGACTCTTGCAGCTTCAACAGAGTGCTTGTAGAGAGCAAGCTCTACTTTTTCTTCTGAAATCAGCTCTCCAAGCTCTCTTACTCTCTCTGCACTGGCTAAAAGCTTTCCCTTGTCTGTGGAACCTCCATGTTTTCCAACGGTTTTGAACTTTATATGGTTCAAACTTAGAATCTCTTGAAGGGAATCGAATCTTCGAGCTGTAACCAAGACCTCGTGTCTCCTTTCAAGTTCTCTTATGATTCCCTTGAAGAAATGAACGTGAGGAGCGTTGGATATATCAATCCAAATCTTCATAAACTTTGTAGATTGGGTTTTTATTTTAAGGTATCGGTTAAATGATTTAATGAGTTGAAAATGATCCATCAGAATTCTGATTTTTTTGGAAATAATTTAAAATAACGATTTCTAACGATTTCTTAATCAATCCTACATCTTTTTTAGGATGAAGGAATGAAAAGTGAATGTGAAGCTTGAAACCACAAACCTTTTTAAACCAAATCCTATCTCTAAGACATGACAGAGGAAAAACGAATGTCTCTCGTTGAACATCTATCAGAGCTTAGATCAAGGATTTTACACTCCATCCTTCCAGTTTTTGCAATCTCTGTGATTGCCTTCACAGCTAAAATTCCTGACATGATAATAGTGAGGATGAAGGAGGATTTGCTCTCTGGGTACGAGCTCCATGCCTTTACCTTTCAAGAAGCACTTCTTCTAAAGCTCAAACTCTCAATCTATATTGGAATCATTCTATCCTTTCCAATAATCCTCTATGAGATTTGGTCATTTCTAAGACCAGGGCTAACTGAAAGAGAGAGAAAATTAATAATCTATCTCTATCCCTCTATAGTTCTCTTTTTAATAGGAGTCTGGTTCGCATATGAAATAATGCCTCTCTTTCTGCTCTTCTTCATAAAGTCCACTCTCTCAATTGCACAACCCTTAATTGGAGTGAACAGTGCCCTCTCCTTCATCCTCTCAATTCTTTTGATCTTCGGAATCATCTTTCAACTTCCTCTGGTTGTTGCGATTTTGACCAAACTTGGATTGGTTAATTACAGCCTCCTAGCTTCTAAGAGGAGGTATGCCTTTGTTCTAACCATGTTTTTTGGAGCTTTCATCTCAGACCCCTCTCCTTTCACCATGCTTCTGGTTTCCCTTCCAATGTATCTCTTGTACGAAATAAGTATCTGGATCTCAAGGTTTTTGGGCTAATCTAATGAATGGTTTTATCAGGTTCTTCATCCATGTTTGGCTTTGTAATGTTTACCCAAATTACAACCTCTCCCATTACCGTATTTTCGTTGCTTGCATCCATAACGATCAATCTCCACTCCCCTATTATGGAATCGAATTTAGAGTGTCCAACGAGGGTAGGTCCCTTTCCTCTAAAGTGTCCTATGATGTCCCAGCCCCCATAGTCGTTGCACCAGAACTCAAAGAGAGCACCCACAGAAAGACACTCTAAGGAGAAGGATTCACACTTGGTGGAAACCACAGGAAACCTCTTGGATCCTCCTCCGGGACCTTCCAAGATGAAGACTGGAGAGATCTGTTCTTTGATCTTTTCTTTGTACTCTTCCTCTACTCTGATGTAAGCCTCGATGCCATCCTCTGTTGTTGAAGCCTCGATAATCATGAAGATTCCCATATATTCTATCTTTTTTGATACATAGTACCCCTCGTTCTCACTGGATTGAATCAGGGGAATAGCAATTAGAATAAGTAAGGCGGTAAGAGCCCACCTCTTATCTCTTTTAAAAAAAAATCTCAACATCTTTTCATCTCCTTTTTTTCTAAGTCTCTTTTTACTTAAAAGGTTTTTAAGTCTTTCGCATCTTAATTCCTCTACCAGTTCTATGGGTTCGAAGTTAGATAATCCAGTAGAAGAAGTGAAAAAATTACCTTGATGTGGAATAAAAACATAGGTCAAAAAAATTTGTACTTTCGATGGAAGAGGTCAAAAAAATTTGTATTGTATATGAACCGAAAAGTATTTAAGAGTATATTTTTCCCATAATTCTATGGAGGATAGAAATCTATCTCTTCTTGCAGTTGGATGTTCTCTTTTGGGAATAGTACTACTCTACTTTGCATCTCAAGGCATCAAGCCTGAAAAGGTTGAACTCTCTGATATAGATGAAGATTATCTTGGAGAGTTTGTGGAAGTTTCTGGAGTGGTTTTCAAGGTTAGAGATTCAAAGGGTCATCTCTTCGTATGGATATATGACCGAGGTTATATAGAGATTCCTCTCTTTTCCTCCATGAGGGGCGATCTTCAGGTGGAGATTGGAGACTTTGTTGACGTCCTGGGAGTTGTGGATAGGTACAAAGATGAACTCCAGATAAGAGTCTCTAAGGTGGAGGATGTGAGGATTTACAAACCAATCTATGGTTGGTGCGAAAACAGAGAGTTCAAAATCAAGGAGGGAATCGAATTTTCAATAGAGGAGGATTTGAATGGTTTCTGTGGCTTGATTGGAGAGAGTAAAGATGGAAGTTTTGAGATTTTAAAAGTCCTTGATCTTGAGTTTACAAGAAATGCATCATCTAAGAACCTGGGAAAGTTCTACCATTTCTCCTCAAGAATAACGTATGTGAGAAACTTTGGCGAGTTTCAGGTTGTAAAGCTTTTCTCAGAAGATGTGAACTTCTTGTTCTACGAGAATTTGAGGATTGCACACAAGGTTTCTGGGTTTGGAATTCTTTGTGAAAAGGATGGTTATTTCGATGTCTTTCCTCTCTACTACGAGCTCTCAGAGATTCCTAAAGAGAAAATCGCCTTTGCCTTGAGGCATGAGGAAGGATTTCCAGTTAAAACCTCAGGATTTATAGTCTATCTGAAACAGTACGCTGATTCTACCTATGCCAAAGTGAGGGACAATTCAGGTTCTGTCTATGTCTATCTTCCAAAAGACAACTCTTTAAGGGAAGGATACTCAATTCAGTTTTCTGGAATATTGAGAGAGAAGAGGATATATGTGAAGGATGAGAAAAACGTTGAGATAGAATCAAAAAGCTACACCATTATTCCCATAGAGGAGATCACTGAGGACTATCTTGGGGACAAGGTTGCAATTAAAGGCGAGATAGTGGAGATGAGCATCTCTAAGGATGGTCATCTCTTTCTCATTTTGAGAGATGAAACAGGAAGCATCACTGTTCCAATCTTTTCCAACATGGCAAAAGACTTCAAAGAGAAAGGGCTGGATGTTTACTCTCTAAAGATTGGAATGAAAATTGTGGTTTTTGGAGCTGTAGAGCTGTATCAGGGAGCCTTTGAGGTGATCGCAGAGGTGGTTACGCTTGGATGAGGTTTTAGTAATTCTTGCCTATTCCCTATTGGGCTGCCTTGTAGGCGTTGTAACAGGTTTGATCCCAGGAATTCATGTTAACACGCTACTTCCCTTTATGTTCTTGTTTTCTGAGAGAGTATCTGGAATCTCTCTTGCAGCTCTCATAATATCCCTTGCAGTTACCCACACCTTTCTTGACTTCATTCCAGCCACCATTTTTGGTGCCCCTGAGGGTGAGACTGCCCTGTCGGTGTTGCCAGCCCACAGAATGCTACTTTCTGGAAGAGGCTATGAAGCGATAAAGCTGACTGCCATAGGGAGTTTAGGGGCTCTGCTCTTCTCTTTAACCCTCATCCTTCCAATGTTCTACCTCATTCCCATCATCTTCAGATTCATAAACCCTTACATTGGACACATCCTTTTATTGATAGTTGCGTTTCTCATACTTATAGAGAAAAAATTAAAAAAGATTTTCTACGCCACTTTCCTTTTCCTTCTCTCTGGAACCTTAGGCTTTGTAGTTTTGAGTTTTCACTTGTTGTCAGAGGATCATAAGTTGTTTGCAATTTTCACTGGGCTCTTTGGGTTGAGCATCCTCTCTTTGAGTGTGAGAGAAAAGCTGAGAATACCCCTACAACCCATAGATGGAAGAATTCATCTCTCCAAGAAGTCTATGGCTTTGAGTATTCTTAGGGGAGCCTCTGCTGGGATGTTTGTTGCCCTGTTTCCTGGAATAGGGGCTGCCCAGGCTACAGTTTTGGTTCAAAAACTGCCAGAAAAAAAGGGAAATGTAGTTTTGCAGGAAAGAAATACTAGAGAGTTTTTGGTTTCTGTTTCTGGGGTTAACACCGCCAACGCAATCTATGCCTTAGTTGCCCTCTACACCATCTCAAAGCCAAGAAGTGGAGCAGTTATTGCAATCCAAAACCTGGTGGAGGTTGATAGATTTCTTGTTTTTATTCTCATATGTGTGGTTCTTTTCGTGGCTGGGATTGCAACTCTTCTAAATCTTCTCATCGCAAGGTATGCTATCAGGATTCTCTCAAGATTTGATTACTCAAAACTCTGCGGAGCTATAATGGTTCTCTTGATTTTAATGGTTTTAGGTCTTGCAGGCTTTTATGGAGTTTTAGTTTGTGGAGTGGCATTTTTCATAGGGATAATCCCTCCTCTTGTTGGAGTGAGGAGAAGCCACTGCATGGGGGTTTTGTTACTTCCAGTTATAATTTGGTATGTTTTTTAGGGTGATTTTTTATTGGGAATTTGGTTGGGGGGTTGTATGTATATGAAGTTTCGACAATATCAAAATTTGGGTGAATGAATTGGGCTGTATATCCACTATTATTCGAACTCCAAAGGAGCTAAAGCGTTTGTGATAAGTCTCAGAGTCCACTAATTGATACTGTT
>JBHIDS010000015.1:0-18415 GCA_046760205.1 Candidatus Methanofastidiosia archaeon | reverse complement strand
AAATGATAAAAACCAAAAACCTAACCAAAATATTTAGAAAGAAATCAAACAAAAAACAATCCCTAAAAACAAGAGTTAAAAATTTTATTCAACAAAACCATGAAACGATTAAGGCTTTGGATAATGTAAACATAAAAATTAAAAAGGGTGAAATCCTTGGATTGATAGGTCCAAATGGTGCTGGGAAGACAACCCTTGTAAAAATCTTGTCTACCTTGATACTGCCAGATGAAGGAACTGCAATGATCGATGGACACAATGTTTTGAATGATGGAGAATTTGTAAGAAGTAAAATTGGTGCAATCACTGGAGAATACACAAGAACACTGTACTGGAGATTGAGCGGAAGGCAGAATCTTGAATTTTTTGCTGATTTGTACAACATGGAAAAAGATCAAAGAAAGGAAAGAATTGAATTCTTGATAAAACTTTTAGATTTAGAAGAATGGGAAGATGAACTCGTTATGAGGTACTCCACAGGAATGAAACACAAACTTGCCCTCGCAAGAGCATTGATAAACAATCCTCCAATTTTGTTTTTGGATGAACCTACAACAGGTCTAGACCCAAAATCCAGCTTTGAGATAAGAAATTTTGTAAAAAAAGAGTTGAAGGACAGAACGGTTCTTTGGACTTCCCATTATTTGCATGAAATTGAGGAGATTTGTGATAGAGTTGCAATGATAAATGATGGAAAAATTGTTTTTGAGGGAAATCCCAAATCTTTGCTTAAAGATTTTTGGGATTATGAAAGAGTAAGGATTGAGTTGTTGCATCCAAAGGCAAATCTATTTGATTTCTTTGATTCAGAGATTATTGATGATTTTAGGATAGAGATAAAAACTAAAAATCTAACAGAAACATTGTTAAAAATAAATCAAGTTGTAAAGGAAAACAATCTGATATTAAAAGATTTGAAAACACTGTCTCCAAGTCTGGAAGATTTATTTATAAAGGAAGTTGAGGAGTCTTGATGAAGATCGTTACCTTTATAAAGAGAGATTTCAGGATAATGTTTACCTACAAGTTTGCAATGGTATTCAACTATATGAACATGTTATTTAACCTATTAATCTTCATACTGTTTGTAAAGATGTTTGGGATAAGGTTTTTGAAATCTTTGGAAGGCTATGGTGGAGATGTAATATCATACATAATATTAGGAACAATGGGTTGGAGCTATTTGTGGAGTGCCATGGGAGCTGCCTCGCAATCCATGCGTAAAGAAATGAGTATAGGAACCTTTGAGCCAATATTCTTAACTCCAACCTCTCCTCTCACAATCGTCATTGCATACACAACTTGGGGAATTTTTATGAGTACTTTATCAATAGCTTTATTTTTAGGAATTGCTATTAGCCTGTTCGATGTTAGATTGAATGCAAATTATCTTTTAACCTTTACTCTATTGATCCTATCTCTTTTGATGATGATAGGCTTTGGGTTGATGATTGCTGGATTGAATGTTTATGTAAAGCAAGTTGGTGCTGTTGTTTCCATATTTCAAAGAATTGCATATTTCCTTTGTGGAGTTCTGTTTCCAATATCAGTTTTTCCAAGTTATATTCAAACCATCTCAAAGATTTTACCTTTCTACTATGCCATCAAGGGATTGAGGCTTTCTTTAATGGTAAACCCAGAACTTGATGTTATTTTTCCCTACATAATAATTCTCTTTATTTTATCTGCTGTCTCTTTGGTTTCTGGAATTCATTTCTTTAAAAAGGGACTAGATAAGGCAAGAAAGGAGGGGAGTTTGGCGTACTATTGATGGATTTTTGATTTATTGTTTTGGTCATTAAACATTATACATTAGATTTCTCAAAATTTTGATCATTCAATTTCCAAAACCCTCCAGCATACTCATTTTTGAAGTGGACTCATCTCTCCACATACCTTCCCCTTCTCTCTATCTCTCCTATTCTTTCAAAAACCTCTTCCTTTCCACCTTGCCTTAGATAACCTTTCTTCACATATTCAAAGTAGTTCCTCTCATAATGGGTACTTTTTAAGATCTGTTTTAGAAGATGTAAATCCACAGCTTGTTTTTCAACCTCAAAAGAGAACTCTCCAAGACCAAAGTCTATGAAGTATATGTAATCTTTTAGAATCATGTTTGAAGTCGTTAGATCTCCATGGATTATTCCCCCCTTGTGTAGCTTTGCAATCTCTTCCCCGATTCTCTCACATACTTTGGTGGAGATGCACTCTTTCACCCTGACCCCAGGGATGTACTCCATAAAAAGCTTTGAGTTTTTTTTGTCTATCTCGTAGATTGCGGGGGTTTTGACATATTTTTTTGCATCATGCAACAACCTGGCTTCATGAATAGTTCTTCTCTCTCGCAATTTCCTGCAAAGTCTCTCGTGCCTGTATCCCTTTGGAATTCGGTGCTTTATCAAAACCCTCTCTTTCCTCCATTCAAAGTAAACCTCATGAAAATCAGCAAGATAGAGATTTGCCTCTGCACATTTTGAGATGAGTTTCATTTCATCATCCCCCCTCTTTCAAGTTCCTCAAAGATCAATCTGCTGTCCAAAGCTCCCTCTCTTATCACCCTTGGAATTTTTGGCTTGAGGTCAATTACAGTTGAAGGTGGATTTTTTGGAAGAATTCCAGAGTCTATGAAGAGATCCACACTCTGTGAGAAGAAATCAAGGATCTTTTGAGGATTGTATATGAGAGGTTTTTTATGAAGATTTGCACTTGTTCCGGTTATGGGACGTCCAACATTTTTTACAATTTCTGTTGCTATAGGATTTGAAGAAATTCTGAATGATATTCCTTCGGGATTTAATAGATCAGGAACAAATTTTCTTTTTTTGATTGCTATCGTTAACGGTCCTGGCATGAATTTTTCAACAAGAATCTCTATTCTTTTATCAATATATCCATATTCTTTAATCATCTCCAAATCATAGACTAGTACAAGCATTGGAATATATAATGGTCTTTTTTTTATTCTACATAATTCTAAGAGAGCATTTTCGTTCATTGCATCGACTCCTAGAGCATAGGCAGTTTCTGTGGGATAAACAACTGTTTTCCCTTCCCCCAAATATTTTGCTGCAATCACTACAGCATCTTTCAAGTTTTTCTCATTTATCTTGATTACTTTCATTTTATAGTCCTCATTTTTCTCTTTTTCCATTATCTCCACAAAACCTCCACCTCATCAACCCGCCACTTCTGTCTCACCTGTGTTTTTTCAAGCCTTTCTCTCTTTCCATGCAAGAACTCCAACAATCCTTGATAGGCAATCATCGCTCCATTGTCCCTGCATAGAGAGAAGTGAGGAACGTAGAAATGAGCTCCCCTTTCATCGCACATCATTTTACACATCCTCTTTAGAACTGGGGAGGCTGCCACCCCCCCAGTTAAGAGTAGTTCCTCTTTCTCAGTGTGTGCCATGGCTCTTTCTGTGGCTTCCACCACCATTGCAAAGGCATTTTCCAAAAGAGTTCTTGAAACATCCTCAAGCCTTTCGTTTTGTGCAAGCTTTATGGCTGAAGTCAAACATCCTGAAAATGCGAAGTCATTTCCCTTCACGAGATAAGAAATTCCATCTATATACTTTCCCTTCTCATAAAGCTCATCCAAAGCTCTTCCAGATGGAAACTCCAAACTCATCTGTCTTCCAAAGTAGTCTTGCATGTTTCCTATCCCAATATCCAAGGTCTCTCCAAAAACTCGATACTTTCCCCCTGCATAGGCAATTATCTGGGTGTTTCCACCTGAGACATAAAGGGTAACTGGATCTTCAGCTTTAGTTTCAAACCTCCCTATCTCTACATGGGCAAGGCAGTGGTTCACTCCGAGAAGAGGTTTTCGATGTGAGAGGGATAAGGTTCTTGCAACGGTAGCTCCAATTCGAAGACAGGGTCCCATACCAGGCCCTTGAGAAAAACTTATCACATCCACTTCTTTCAGAGATACTTTTGCATGATTCAGTGCCTTTCTCAAAACCTTTGAAGAGAACTCTGCGTGATGATCTGCAGCCTTTCTCGGATGAATCCCAACACCTTTAAAGGAGTGGGAAATATTGGAAAGCACCTTTTCCTCATCAACTATCCCAACACCATAAGTGTGAGCTGTCGACTCGATACCTAAGGATATCATGCATTTTCTTAGAGCCTTGCCTTATATTCTTTTCTCGAGGTTATCCTTCCAAGGCTCTAATAAAGACCAGAAACTCCCGATGCTCTCTCTCAAGTTTTCTCAAGAGCTTTTTTTTCTCCTCTGGATTTATGGCTTCTATCTGCTCTCTGAGCTCTTCTATGGTTTTAAGAATTGAATCTCTCATGTTTTACACCCTGAATTTCAACATCTCTTTTATTTGCCTTGCCTTCTTTCCAGTAATTCCATCAAAAATCTCATGGGACGAGTCATAGAAAACTAGAAAGTAAGGATAGTAAATAAGTTCTGAGTCAAAGACAGATACTCTCTTGAAGATATCCAAGGTTCTCCTTGCCTTATCCTCAGATAGTATATATTTTATTACAAAGTCAGAATCCACGAACTCTTGAGAGAGGGAGAATTCAAAATTGAGTTTCTTCTCCTTTGGATTTGCTATGATGTTGTACTGGATATTTGGTTGGACTACCTCAAACTTCCCCTGCTTTTTTATCCTGATCAAGCCTTTTCGCATGAGAGAGTTCAGAATTCTCCTCACCTTTCTTCTGTCAAAGACGAGGTCTTTTACAAAGTCAATCTGTGTGGCACTCTCTCTCTCAAAAAGGTAGAGCATCAGGGTTCTCTGATCATAGGTTAGAGTGATTAAATCTCTAATTCCTCTGGTTCTCTCACCTCCTTTTAAGAGAAACTCCCCAGTGATTCCATCCACAAAGACACAAAGGCTTTGATACTTACCCTTACTTGGATAGTAGTCAAAGTACAACTTCCAGAAGGGATAGTGAATCTTGTAGATGGAGTCGATCTCCCTCTTTGAAAAGAGCATAAATCTTTTTGAATTTCTCTCTGCAATCTTTCTTATTTTCTCGTCGATCTTTGAGGAGATCACCTTTTCTTTCCTAAACCTTAACTCTTTCAGCTCCTTCTCAACAGTACTCCTCTCTCTTCTCTCAGGTTCAATCTCGATGAGAATTTCTTGAGATCTTAAGGACTCCAAAGACATGATTTTTTCAGGTTCTTCTTGAACTTCCTCTTTAATCATACTGATTTTTTTCTCCATATCCTCAAGTTTCCCTTCTTCTCTTAGCTCCTCTAAGAGCTCGTCCAAGGTAAACTCAAGCCCATACTCTTCCCTCACCACAGAAACTATCTCCTCTAACTCTGCTCTTCCACATCTTTTGTACTTTTCCAAGATCAATTTCTTGACATTTTGTTTCATGAGTTCTGGATCGATATCAAGAATAGGTTGTCTTTCCCTTCCTTCGTGCTGGGAGAGCCTTGGTCTGATTCTCACTAGAAATGAGCGAGAGGTTTCCTCTTGCTTGTCCCCAAGAATAGTCATCCCTATGGGTAGATTCTTTATGAACTTCTCGTTTTTAAACATGGGAGGCATCTCTGAGGGCATCCTCCTTATTACTGCTTTGACATCATCCTCATAGACAAGCTTGTGGCAGAAGAGAATGTCCATCTGAGACAATATTCTGGAATCTATGGCTGAGGGTTGCTGGGTTGCAAGAACTATGGAACATCCCGGCTGTCTTCCCTGTCTCACATACTCTATCAAAGCTTCTGTTGCTGCAGTCTTTCTCCCTCCTCCAGGAACCAAAATGTGAGCCTCGTCTATGAGCAGCCAAGTGACTGGAACTCCACCAAATATGTCAGTGATTCCTCCAGCAGCTTCCCTTCGAGACTCCATCTTTCTGGTGGAAAGGATCTTCCTCGCAATCACACCCACAATCAGGGCTCTCACATTGTCTTCAAGAAAAGAGACATCGATTACAGATATTTGTCCTCTCTTTGATAAATCCATAAGTTCTGTCCCAGAGACATCGAAGATTCCCCAGTCTATTGCTCCCTTTAACCTTGCTATTAAAGCTCTTCTGGTTGACTCTTTGAAGCCCTTAGTCTTTGAGACGACTCCTTCCTCAGATGAGATGCACTCTATCATGTCTGAGATTGAGTATTCCTCTCCCCTTCCATCTATGAATTTTCCAAAAGAGGAGGTATATCCCTTTCTGACTTTCTCACAAACTCGATCCACCAAGAGCCCCAACGTATCAAACCTATCGAATCCAAAGGTTAGGCACCAATCCTCTGCAGTTAATTCTGAGGGCTTTATGGTGAAAATCCTATCCCATGTCTCTCTTGGAGCTTTTTTGGTGTGCCCCAGAGGGCAGAACACCACGATGTTTTTGATTCCATGGGGTTTCAAACTCCATTTCTCCAAGATTTTCCTTTCAATCTCTATAGAGTTCTCCTTCTTCATGCTCCAAAAAATCCCCATTGGATCTATGATTATAGTTCCCACCGCATCATTCTTTAGAGCTATTTCCTCTGCCAAAACACCCAATGTGTAGGACTTTCCAGATCCTCTCATTCCACAGATGAAGATGGCGTGGGGGGATATGGAATCCACCAAAACCTTTCTTCCAAAGTAATCTTCACCTTCAAGGTTTGACTCTGCCACGCTCCCAACAAACATCGATGCTTTATCTTTGTAGCTCTCATAGATACTTTTCTTTCTACCACAGAAAACCTCATCCTCTCCAAGTAGGGAGAGTTCTTCATCCACTACTACTTTTTCAGAGGAGTGCTTCATGAAAAATATTGATAAGCAATAGTATATATACCTTTCGGTTATGGATAGATATAAAGACTAACCCTCAGCGATACTTGGAATCAAGATTCTTCAAACAGACAAAATTAGATAAGAGTTGTTCCTATATGATATACACTTTTTCTCAATGATTTAAATTGAACAAAAATGATTTAAATGCAATTATTTTTAAAATAAAACAAAAATATGATACCAAGCGAAAAGTATAAATATAACCTCTTCAAAACTACACCTATGACAGAAGGTAAAGATTACGGTTGGGACATGGTGGATGATATTCTATATCTTTATTCTCACGTTGAGTCTGATCACAAGGAGAGAGAGAGGTATCAAAAGAACATCTATCACATAGTAACTTTGGTTAGTTTTCAGGGTTCGCCCACCCACAGAAATGAGTACTATGTTCCAGCCTTCAGACTTCACGAGTTCATCGAGGATTTCTATACTTTGGGAGAGGAGAAAGAAGAGATAATCCACATAGAGCCTGTATCTGAAAAAGAGTTCAAGATAGCAATCATCACAGCCCAGATTGCATGGGGAATGGAGAAGAAGAGAAGATTGGAGTAGTTGTTAGGGTTCCTTCGACAACCAATTGTCTAAGAAAAATGAGAAAGAATTTAGCTCTGCGAGAATTAATAGTTCATATCACATGAACGAAAAGTTTATAAATCATGAACAATATATTTATACCATATGAACTTAAACGAGATTTTTTCAACAAAAGAAAGAGAGAAAATCTTGTACTACATACTTGATAATTCAGAGATAAAAATAACCGTAAAGAGACTATCTGAAGAATTAAAATTGAGTAAAGGTCTTATTTCCCAATATCTTAGATTACTTGAGAGAAACAAAATAATAATGAAAGATAAAAAATATAGGGTAAATATGCAAAATCCGTTAACAAAGGGATTAAAAATTATTTCAAATCTTAACAAAATTGATATAGAAAAGTTTAAAAGAATTGATGGTCTGTCGGGTGTTGGTTTATATGGAAGTTGGGCCAAAGGAACGAATAGAAAATACAGCGACGTTGATATTTGGGTAAAAGTGAAAAAGTATCCATCCGATGAAAGAGTAGCAGAAACTGCTGCTAATCTGAGAAAAAGCATCGGAAAGGTAAAAATACTTATTTTACATCCAACTCGAATCGAAAGATTGAAAAAAGAAGATCCAATATTCTATCATTCTTTGGTTTTTGGTTCGATAATTCTCTTAGGTGAAAGACTTGAAGTTTGATTATGATGATTGTATAAGAGAGGGTTTATTGAGAAAGGTTGTACCTTCGAGAAGAAAAACAATCAAAAGTTTTGAGAAAGGTAAGAACTGGTTAGAAGAAGCTAAAAAGAATTTATCGTCAAAATCTTTAGATTCGTGTGTCGTGTCTTCTCATCTGGCAATATTTCATACTGCACGAGCAATATTAATAAGAGATGGTTTCAGGGAGAAAAGCCATTATTGTGTTGCTAGATATTTGGAAGAAAAATATGTAAAGCAAGAGAAATTAGAACAAAGATGGATTAACCTTTTAGACCACTATAGGGATTTAAGACATTCTGATCAATATGATGTGGGGTTTTATGCAACAGAACAAGAAGCACAAAGCGCATTAGAATTTGCCGAAAATTTTGTTAAAAGAATGGAAAAGCTATTTAAAGAAAAATGAATCAAGCATAAAAATTAGAGATAATTTCTCTAGAATAGAAAAATTTATATTTACATAATCATTAAATAGTAGTGAGAGATATGGATGAAAAAGAATCAAATGAAATGATGAGTAGAAGAAAGTTTCTACATGTACAAAAGCTATCAAACCTAAAAACCTCATTGAGCTTACCAACCAAAAGATTTATGAGATGTTTACAGTGGTACAACGGTTCAAGTTCAATTGAGAATCCCAGAAGAAAGTATTAAGGAAATTGACAAATGGGTTTCTGAGGGCAAATTTAAATATTGATTCCCTTAGAGGAAATTTAGATGATTTATGGGGTGTTGCTTTATCCAAAAGCAAAAATATTTCTGGGAAAATTAGATCAAGAAGTTAGAAAAAGAATAAAATATAAATTAGAAGAACTGGAAAGATTTCCAAATAAAAGAGGAAAACATTTGCATAGAAAAAATGTCTATGATGATCATTCAAGAGCATTTTAGGATATTTTCTAGAAGTAGTTCTCATTCTCCAAATAAAAAAATTTGAAAATTTTTTTCTTATCGACTGCAAGGAGAACGAAACCGTTTCTTAGAAAAACTTATAAATATCTTTTTGAAAGAAAAAAATAGTATGAGAAGGATATGCTTGAAGGAAACCTTCTGGTTTGAAGAACAGACTCCAAAAAGTTTGAAACTCACCAAAGAAGAGTTTCAAAGATTCTCCAAAATTGCAGAGAAGGTTTGTAAAAATATCCATGATTATTATATAAACTTCTTTTTGTACAAAACAATCCCTTACAACAACAAGCTTGCCTTTGAGATGGAGGTAAAACCTGTTCTAGACGAGATGATTCAAAAGGCTTGGGAGCTCTTTTACAGAGATACCAAGTAACTGCTTTTAGATTTTTTTTGTTAAACTTTAAGATAGATTTAAATACATAAGAATTTAGTTTTCTTATGAGTGTTCAAAGGTTAGAGGTGAATGGTAAAGAGCTCAAGCTAAACAGGTTTGCAGAGGAGGTCATAGAGAGTGCCATAAGAGGACTTCTCTCCCCACTTCGAGGGTACGAGGATGGTGATATTCTTATCAGAATAAGGAAACGATGTTAAATTTTCATCTTTCATCTAGCATGCAGCATCGCGTAATTCTATGTGTCAGGTTAACGAAAGCCTCCGAACATGCAAAAAACATACAAAAGGCCATAATATCAGTGGAAATATCCACCAAAACCCAAAGAACCAATGTTCAAATCCCACTCCATCACCTAACAGCAAGATTTTTTATCTTCTCTCCCTGACTCTTCAAAAGCTTCTGTTTCCTCAAAGTTTTTCAGAAAGTTTTCTGTACTTCTGGCTGCCCCAACCTTTACCTTTTTTCCAACATTTAAAGCCTCCATTATCTCTTCCTCACTCAAACCAAGCTCTCTTGCAAGCTCTAAATGGTGTTTTATGCAGGGATGGCAGTTCACACCTAGGGAAGTTCCCAGGGCAATCAACTCTTTGGTCTTTCTATCCAAAACTTCTTTGTACTCTTGTCTCATAAAATAACCTCAATTTAATATCGATGAACTTCTATATAAAATAATGAGTTGCAATTCAAAGTTTCTTGAATTGATAGAAAATTTATTAAGGGATTTGTGGAATTTCTTTCATGATTCATCAAGTTTGCTGTCCCCAAGACCAAAAGACAAGAAAGGATTGGGAGGAAAATCTTGAGGGAGAAAGGCAAAAAATTCCAAAAACATCAGAATTGAAAAGATTAAACCAGATTTTTAAGGTTTTATCCCATCCAACGAGGTTGAGAATAGCCTATCATCTCTCAAAGAGAGACTTCTGTGTGTGTGAGCTGGTCTACCTTCTTCAAGAGGAGAGGAACGTGGTTTCATACCATCTCACTACCATGAGAAAGAAAAAACTCATAAAGGCGTACATGAAGGGAGGATGGAAGTATTATCAATTGAGTGAGGGAACATCTTTACTCTTAGAAGCTCTCAATGCTCTCAATTTATAGGTAAATCTTTAAATAGAAAAAATAGTGGCGTTGGAGATGCTTAATGAAAATCGATGTAAAGTGTCTTGTTGACAACAGAGTAGGATTTGCATCCAAGTTCTGGGGAGAACATGGTCTTTCCTTTTTGATAAAATGTGATGATTTTAGAATTCTATACGATACAGGTCTCAGTGGGGAGGTTTTGCTTTATAACCTTTCAAAATTGGAGGAGCCTACAGAATTTGATTACACAGTACTAAGTTATGGTCATATAGATCATACAGGAGGCCTTAAAAAAATCTTGAAAAACCAAACTGATGTTTTAAACCCCGATGCTTTTGATAAAAAATATGTCAAGAGAAATGGAAAATTGAAAGATATTTCAATGCCTGTTAAAAGGAATGAAATATCTGATGATACAGCTTTGATCCTTTCAATGAAAAAGGGAATCGTTGTAATTTGTGGGTGCTGTCATGCTGGCATTTTGAACATTTTGGAACATGTGGGAAAGCTAATGAAAGTGAAAGTTATTGCAGTAATTGGGGGACTTCATCTTGTAAAAGTGTCAGGGGAGAAAATTGAGGAAACAGCAAAGTACGTAAGAGATAGAAATATAGAGCTTTACAGCTTTCACTGCACAGATTTAGATGAGGCTTTAAAGCTTTCCAATTTGATTGGAAATAAGTTTCACTTTGGAACCTGTGGCGATGAATTTTGGTTTGAAGGGTGATTTTGTGATGTATGAGTTTGAGGGAAAGAAACCTAAAATTGGAAAAGAGACGTATGTTTCAAAAAGTGCTGATGTAATTGGAGATGTTAGGATTGGGGGAGGGTGTTACATAGGTCCTGGTGCCAAGATCAAGGGAGATTATGGCGCTGTAGTAATTGGTTCATTTACGAGTGTCCAAGAAAACTGTATTCTTCATGCAAGACCTTCAGAAGAGTTGGTTGTGGGAGATTGGGTTACCGTTGGTCATGGTTCTATACTTCACAACTGTTGTGTGAAAGACTATGCTGTAATTGGAATGGGTGCAATCGTCTCAGACTATGCAGAAATAGGTATATGGGGTGTAGTTGGTGAGGGGTGTGTTGTAAAACAGGAGCAGAAGATTGGAGATTCAGAGATAGCTGTTGGTGTACCAGCAAAGATTGTTGGAAAGATAAATGAGAATTATAAAAAGGAATGGATTCGATTTAAGGAAATTTACGTTGAGCTTGCAAAGAGGTATGAAGTTGGGTTGAAAAAGGTCTGAAGGGGTTAAGTTTTGAATCATAACAGAGTGCTTAGGGATAGCTACAATCTGTTCTGAATTTAAGAAAGAGGCTATGAGATGCTATATGACTCAAAGAGAAAGGTTGTGTACCGAGCGCAGATTTCCATCCCCTCGCTACTTTTTAAATTGTTGCTCAATATATTCCTCAGCCTCTTTGTATGATTTGGCACTGTATCTTTCATTTTGCTTATGGATATATAAAATTTCTCTTAAGGCTTTTTCAACCAATCCTCTGTTCTCCCATGTTTTCAATGCTGAAATAACCTTCTCCAAACAACCCTTTTTATAACTTATTTGTCCCAATACATGGATTATAGTTTTCCTTACCTTTCTGTCAGGGTCATTCTGCAATTCTTCAAGAATAGGCAAAATATCTTCTGGATGAGTTCTTCCTCTGAGCTCTATTCCATGTACAATCTCTCTCCGAATCTTTGGGTCGGGGTGATGCAAAAACTTTTTGGCAAACTCTAATGTTGGCTTAGGATTCTTCTCTCCCATCTGTTTCAATGCCCCAATTACCGCATTTCTTACAGAATGATGCTCATCACTAAGAGACACTTCAAGCAATCCCAAAACTTCACCTGCATCTATCTTCCCAATCTCTGAAAGAGTATAAACCATAGTCTGCCTTATTTTTTCATCTTTTTCTGAAAGCAAATCCTTCAAGCTCCTTAAAATCTTCTCTCTTAGATCTTGCTGGTCACGGTAAAGTCTCCCCAAGATAAGATAAGTATTCTTTCTGATGTAGGTATCATCGTCAGAAGCATATCTTTTAATACTCTCTAACTTGCCACTTTTAAGATCATGCGCTATCTCTTGTTCTATTTTTAGGACAAGCTTTTTTCTTTTCTCTTTTGAGAGGTCATAGAATCCCACAGCTATCCCTCCTCTCTTGAGTTTTGGAATGCTTAACTTTACCATTCATCTTGGCTGAAATGCTTTCTGAGGACACTTGTCTGCATCCATATCTGCCGGAACTTCATGTCCAAAGCAATTTCCCTTGGTCTCATCGACCGTTTCATAAAACTTGCAGTCTTTACATGTTGGCATCTTTTCACCTCCTTATTTTTTGAAAAATTCTTCATCTCCTTGAATCTTGTACATCAACTCATCCATCTTATCAAGTTTTAACAGTGTAAATCCTGCATCATCTTTTCTTTTAAGAGCGATAAGCTTATCACCTTGTTTTACGTTTAAGTCGTTCCTCAAATCCACAGGGATTGCTATCTGACCTTTATCGCTCACTGTCACAACGCCATATACGATTCTCATTTTTGAGCATGTGCCTTTCACAATCTCACCAATTTACAAGATTATTCTTACTTATCTTACATTTAGGAAATTGTTATATATAAGCTTTGCTGTGAAGTTTAAAAATAAGCTCCAATGACCAAGGTTTTTTCAGTTGCTTTTTTATACTTTCCTCACAAAACTCATAAACCCGGTGTGCCCAAGCATTCTGGTTTTTGGTCTCAATGCCTTTGAAAACTCCCATTCTCTGACGAGACACTCCAAAATCTTTATATCTTCTGAAAATTTCACAGCTTCCCTCAAGAATCTCTTCACCTGCTCTATGGAAGGGGAGTAAGAAAAGATAAAACCTCCAAACCTCAAAGCTCTCATGGCATCCTCTACCACTCTCTCAGGTTCAGAAAGATCAAGAGCCACCAAATCCAAATCCTCTTCCTCTATTCCATCATAGATGTCTTTGTTTTTAAGCACGACATTTTCTAGACCAAAGTCTTCTATGTTTTTACGTGCAATCTCCAAGAACTGTTGGTTTCTCTCATACGAGATAACCTTTGAAGGCTCCACAACGCAAGCCAAAAATATAGTTAGAGCTCCAGAACCAGTGCCAGCCTCCAAAACCCTGCATCCCCTCTTCAATCCAGTGATTGCAACGATCATGGCTGCATCCTTGGGTTGGATCACTTGAGGCATCTTTCTCATCTTTTCTGTAAAGTCTATGAAGTTGGGTTTTAAAACTCGGAATTCTTTCCCACTATGAGTTTTAAGAACAGAGCCATAAGAAACCCTCGAAAGTTCTCCAAGGTTTAAAATGCCACAATGTGTGTGAAACTTCCTATCTTCAGCTCTCACGAGAAACTTCTTCTTTTTCTGAACCAAGAGTACCAGTGTGTTTTTCTCTATCATCTTTTTTCAATTGAGAGTGGATCTAATAACCAAATCTCTTCTTGGCAAGCTCGATGTCTTCTTCTTTCACAGTTTTTCTGCCTGCGTGGTTTGCAAGGGCGATGGCCTCTCTCGAAAGCTCAACTGCAAACTCCTCAAGGTAGTTAGAGAGCTCTATGCAGGCTCCCTCTGAAACCCTGTAGGCTCCAGCCTTTCTAATCAACTTGTCTACAGGTGCCAAGGGTAAACTCATTTGCATCCCTCCTTTTGATTGAATTTTTTAAGTGCATTAACAGAGGTCACTGAATATATTTTTCAAGCACTTTATAAGCTTTTCGGTAAAAATCTCCTAAAACCTCCTAAAATCTAAATATTTTCATTTTTTTAAGATGAATTCTAAAAATCTACCATAGGTCTTGTTTGATATAAACGATCAACGTGTTTTGATTCTGTCTTGAACGAAATCTTCAAGAAATCTCTTGCACTCTCTTTTGAATTTATCGAGAGAGTCCTCGTTTACAAGCATGAAGTCAGCGAGAGCTATCACCTCTCCTAGACCAAATTTGAGCTCTCTTTGATCCCTTCTCTCGAAATCCTTGAAGTTTTTGGGATCTCCTTTTCTTCCTCTCTTTTTCAACCTCAAAAACCGAGTTTTTTGGGAGGCATGAATTGCAAGAACCGAAAACTGAAAGTGTTTTTTAAAGCATCTTATCTCTGCAAGACTTCTAACTCCATCCACTATTTTGTAATCTTCATCTATCTTCTCACAGGTGAGTCTTGCAACGGCATCCTCTCCAATCTCCTCTCTCAAAAGCTTTGCAACCTTTCCATGCTCCTTAAGAGGAAACCCTCTTTTTAAAGTCTCTTCCCTCACCACATCTCCCATGGAGATTACAGAAAAAGAGAACCTTCTGGCAATCTTTACAAACTCCCCCTTTCCGGAACCTGGCATTCCTACCAAACAGATCACTTTCTCATCTCCTTCTCCTGCCTCAATTTTCCATCAAGTCTCTCGCACAAAACATCGAAAACCTTAAGAGCACCCCACTCCTGCGCAGAAACCCTAATTGAGTCATAAGGCATGAAAATTTTAATAGTTGCAAAGTAATGGTTTCTTCTTCCTGTTTTTGAAGTGACTTTTAGCCTCACAGAAACATTCTTTAAACGAAGAGAGGAGGCGTATCTTCTCAAAACTCTCGAAATTTTTCTCTCAATAGAAGCTCTCTCAAAAGAATCGATTTCATCTAAACCTGTGAAATGTACCAGCAATCCTCTTGCTCTCCTCTCTAAAACTAAAAAGAGAATCTCTCTTGGTGTGATTATTCCCAACCTCTTTCTATCAAAAACAATACAGAAATACTCAGAAATCTCAAGCATTTTCTCAACAACTTTTCTTACAGTTGTCTTGGGGTTCACCTTTAAAAATCTTTTACTCATAAATCCTGAAACTGGATTTCTCCAAACATCAACCTTAACTCCAGAAAGATCACCTGTGGTCATCTTGGAAATTGGTTGGATACCTTTAAAGACAAGGTTTTTTAAATGTATCATTCCAACCACCTCTTTCTCTCTCAAAACAGGCAAGTGATTTATGTTGTTTTGAATCATCAACCCCCTTGCCTTGGAAAGGTACTCAGATTCAGAGATTGTCACAAAAGTGGGTTTCATCACCTTCAAACATGAGGTATTTTCAAGCTTTGGAAATTCTAAGATGGTTTCAAGAAGCTCTTTGTAGGTTATTATTCCAAGAGGCTTTCCTTTATCAAGAATTGGAATACAGGAGAGATTTGCATCGAGCATTGCTTCAGCAATCTCTTCAAGAGAGGAATCCTTTGAAAAGGTGGGAGTTTTTGACTTAAGCTTTGAAACCTTTGTATGCTCTGGATGGGTAACCCCTAGAATATCTCTCAAAGTTAGAACTCCTATTGACTCGTTTCTCAAAAGGATTTCCTCTGCTCTGTGTTTTTTCATCATTCCCAAAGCTTTGGAAACTGGCTCGTCATCAGAGATTATCAAGGGTTTTCTTAAAATCTCAAAAGCCTTTATTTCTGAAAGTTTCACCTCTTCACACTCCTTCGGATTTCATGCCATGCCATTATGGTTTGGGTTTAAATAGGTTTCGAATGGTTATTCCTCAATCCTTTCAAGTCTCCAAACCGTTCCCTTCTTTGATATGCACGATATGTAAAATCTCTCAGGATCATCTTTTTCCCAGGATTTGCCACCAAGAGAGCATGCCATGATGAAAGGTTGCATTGGATAATAGATGCCATAACACATTTTTTTGTCTGGGAGCATTTCCCAATCAAAAACAAAGGAGTCTCCGACTTTGTGCATATCACACTTTCCCCTCTTCTCAATCATCGTAGCTTTCACCTTTTTATATTCAGCCATAAAACCACCTCTGACTCAATTGTTTTTTACGTTTAAAAGGTTATCTGAATTCACACTTTTTCAAACCTTCATTCTTTTTAAAAGTAGTGAATTTGTTACAACAATTACAGAACTTGCAGCCATGACAAGTGCTCCCCACTCAGGTCGCAACACAACACCAATTGGTTGAAGTACTCCTGCAGCCATGGGAATTGCAATGGCATTGTATCCTGTAGCCCATGCCAAGTTTTGCTTCATCTTTTTCATGGTACCCTTACTCAGTTGAATCAATATAGCCACATCTCTGGGATCATTTTTGACAAGGACTACATCAGCTGATTCCACAGCCACATCTGTGCCAGCCCCTATAGCAATACCTACATCTGCCTGCATCAATGCAGGAGCATCGTTAATTCCATCCCCAACCATGGCAACCTTTTTTCCTTGTTTTTGAAGTTTTTGAATTGTGTTTGCCTTGTCTCCAGGCAACACCTCAGCAAAGAAGGTATCTAGCTGAAGTTCTTTTGCAACATATTCTGCCACATTATGGCTATCTCCTGTCAACATAGCAACCTCTACACCTATCCTCTTCAAACCTTTAACAGCAGTTCTTGATTCCTCACGGATAATGTCTGCAAGAGCAATAATCCCACAGATTTTCTCTTTATTGGCGACATAGATAACAGTTTTTCCTTGCTTAGCCAATCTTTTTACCTTATCTTTCAGTTTTTTTGACAGAACAAGTCCAATTTCTTTCATTAAAGCTGAATTTCCAACAAAGATAACATTTTCATCTACCATTCCCCTAGCACCTTTTCCAGGAATAGCTTCAAATTTCTTTCCTCCAGAAATCTTTAGTCCTCTCTCTTGAGCAGCTTTCACAATCCCCCTTGCTATCACATGCTCAGAATTAATCTCCAAAATTGCAGCCTTTCTCAAAACTTCCTCTTCTGTCCATCCATTAAAAGATAACATATCTGTGACACCAAATTCTCCCTTTGTCAGTGTGCCAGTTTTGTCAAACACTACTATGTCAAGGTTTTTGGATTCTTCAAGAGATTCTGCATTTTTCACCAACATCCCATTCTTTGCTGCCAGGGTTGTGGAAATAGTTGTAACAGTGGGAATAGCCAACCCGAGGGCATGGGGACAGGCAATAACAACAACAGTAATAGAAAGGGTCAAGGCAAAAACTAAGGGATAATTTGCAAGAATTCCCCAGTACATAAATGTTCCAATCCCAACAATTATGGCAATAAGTGTCAAATAATGAGCTGCTCTATCAGCCAATTTTTGAACATGAGGCTTTGATGCCTGTGCCTGTTTGACCAAATTGATGATTTGAGACAAGGCAGTTTCCTCACCAGTCTTGTGAACTTTAATTTTTAGAGAGCCTTCACCATTTATAGTACCACCAATAACTTCATCTCCAGTTTTTTTTATAACTGGTTTTGATTCACCTGTAATCATAGCCTCGTTAACTGATGATTCTCCCTCCTTAACAATACCATCTATTGGAATTTTTTCTCCAGGTCTTACCAATAAAACATCGCCCTTTTCAACCCTTGATGTAGGAACTTCTTCAATCTTGTCACCAACTATTAGATTTGATGTGGGCGGAATAAGTTTTGTAAGCTCTTTTAAAGCTCCTGTCGTTCCTCGAATGCTCTTCATCTCAAGCCAATGACCAAAAAGAAGCACCACCACCAAAGTGCTGATTTCCCAGTAAAAATCAACTGCTTCAAAGAAAAATGTTGTTCCAACACTGAATAGATATCCTGATATTACTGCCAAACTCACCAAAACCATCATATCCAGAATTCCATTTTTTAAAGCCTTTAAAGCTCCTTTATAAAAAGGTAAACCTCCATAAAATGCAATAACAGATGCCAATGAGAAAAGTAGATATTTGGAACCAGTAAAGCTTGGTACTGAAAAACCAAACCATTTTTGAATAGTTGGCGAAAGAATAAGCACTGGAATTGTGATAGCCAAGGTCACCCAGAAACGTTTTTGAAAATCTCGCTCCATCATGGCATGATGGTCATGATGCTCTGCCTTCTCATGTTCATGCTTTAAATGAGTTTCTGCAGTCTTGCCATGTTTACCTTCACAATGATATCCACACTGATGAAGGATGTGCTTGATTTCATCTAAATGAATTTTTTCAGAATCATAAACTACTAAAACAACATCTTCAATTGGATTGACTGATACTTCTAAAACACCTTTTTTTGCCTTCAATTT
>JBHIDS010000014.1:0-18894 GCA_046760205.1 Candidatus Methanofastidiosia archaeon | reverse complement strand
CAACATCAAAATTCCAATTAAGAGCATGAACATCCCACCTACAAAGGTTATTTTTGAGAAATTCTCTGAGATTTTCTTGTAATTTTCAAGAAAACGTTCCATAAAAATTGCTGTTGCAAGAAAAGGGATTGCAAGTCCAAGAGAATAGCTTGAGAGCAGAAGAACTCCAAGTCCTATGGTTTCTTGGGTGCTTGCGATGGTGAGAATGCTTCCAAGGATTGGTCCAACACAAGGTGTCCAACCTGCAGCAAAGGCAATCCCCACCAAGAGAGAGCCTAGAAATCCCTTCGGTTTTTTTGAGAGATGAACTCTTTTCTCAAAA
Source organism: Candidatus Methanofastidiosia archaeon (assembly GCA_046760205.1). Classification (GTDB taxonomy): domain Archaea; phylum Methanobacteriota_B; class Thermococci; order Methanofastidiosales; family SZ-28-30; genus JBHIDS01. The sequence continues at coordinate 18,572 of JBHIDS010000014.1, read as the reverse complement.
TCAAGGATCCCTATCCTTAAAAAAGAAGTCATGTGGAGCCCGAAGAGAATGATGAGAATTCCTGCAAGCTTTCTTATGAGATTTTGGTTTCTAACCAGAAAGTTTCCAAGAAAGGTGGCAGTGGCTCCCATGGAGATGAAAACTATAGAAAATCCAAAAATGAAGAGCAGAGAATTTAGGATAACCTTGGGTTTTAGGGATGGGTTTTCAGAGAGTTCCTCAAAGCTTGCTCCAGAGATGTAGGAGATGTAGGCGGGTATTAAGGGTAGAACACAGGCAGAGACAAAAGATATTATCCCATACCCAAAAGCCAGAAAGAAAGAAATCCCCTCCATCCTAACCACCCTCCACATAGAATTCTAAAAGAGCAAGAAAACCCTTTGCCTTGTGATAGCCCTCTATCTTGTCTATGAAATTTCCCTTCTTGTCAAAGATGATAAAGGTTGGAACTCCAGTTATGTGGTAGTAATCGTGAAGATCTCTTCTAACGTCTATATCAATCTTCACTGCAACGAAGTGCTTTGAGATCAACTCTGCCACTTTTGGATCCTTAAAAGCCTCTTTATCCATCTTCACGCACCACTCACACCAATTTGCATAAAAGTAAACCAGAACGATCTTTTCCTCTTTTAAACCAAGCTCCAAACCTCGATCCAAATCGTTTAGAACCCAAATAACTTCTCCTTCCTTTTGAGAAAATCTCGTGTACCCAAAGGCTCCAATTATCAAAATGACAAGTGCAAGGGCTATGTATGTAATCCTTTTATTAAAGGTTGGCTTTTTATCTTCACTCACTTCCTCAACTCCTTGAACTAATAGAACTGAAATAATCTTGAGTTTTGAGATATAAGGTTTTCGGTAAAGAGGCTTTTCATGACTTTAAAAAAACTTCTCATCATATATAGTTTATCCCAAAAACAATGCCTTAGGTTTTTCCATAGAGAATCTCAAAGTCCAATCAAAAATTGAGATTCATCCAAAATTACATATAAACAATAAATCTATTTTAAACTATCAGATAAATGAATTTTATATGGTTTTTTCAAATTTTTCCCTCAAAAAAATCCCTTTTTTCTCCAAATATTGAACTATGACACTACTTTGGATTTTGAAAACCGCATTTGGTATTTCAGGGATCTTGGGTAATTTCCTCATTCTCTCTCACCAGCTTTAATATCAAAGTTTTATCTTCATTCAAAGCCTTTTATAATTTAATAATTTGTCTTTGAGGAATTCATAGACTCTTAAAAACCAACCAGAACCATGTATAAAATCTTTAGAAATCGAAGATTTGAAATCTCTTAAAGCCAACTTTAAAAAAAGTTGGATCAAAACAAGGTTCTTCTGAAGGAAGAACCTTTAACGCTCCTGATGGGTTTGCATCAGAGGAGAACCTCTAACGTTCCTGCGGGGTTTGCCGCAGGTGCACTGGGTTTGCAGTGGGTTTGAGTATAACGAACAACCCACAACGTTCCTGCGGGGTTTGCCGCAGGTGCACTGGGTTTGCAGTGGAGGGGAAGATTTATAAATGAACCTTTAGAGGTTGTGCATGGTAGAAAAACCCCTTGACTTGATACATCGATCCTTAGACAAAAACGTTCTCGTTGAGATTAGGGGAAAGAGATTGTTTCGAGGAGTTCTTCGAGGCTATGATCAGCATCTGAATCTTGTGATCTCAGATGCCGAGGAGTTGGAGGAGGATGAAACTATGAGAAAGCTTGGGTACGTAGTATTGAGGGGCGCCAGTGTGGTATACATCTCTCCCTTGGCTTATGAGCTGTAACTCTGGAGGAGGTACTCAAGTACGAGCTTTCCATCTTTTTCAACGTTAAGTTTGACAAAAGGCATTCCCTCTTTAAACCATATGGTTATCAAACCATACTCAGTTTCTTTCAAAGCCTTATTACAAGTGAAGGTTCCGAGAGGGGTTTCAACCTGCTCAGTTCCAAGAATTTTTGCATCTGATAAAAGGATGGGAATCTCGGTGAGATCGAAGTACCCAAGTCCAGTGAGAATTGGTCCACAGGGAACGATTTTGCTCTTGCCACCCAAAATCTCCTGTGCTTTGAGACATTCACCATCAGCACTCATCCACTTCTTGGCCACCACTTTTGATGGATTTTGAAGCCCCTGTATCTGAATTTCGTGGATGGCTTGGACGATAAAATACTCATTCCCTGAGATATTCTGTCTTCCAGAAACTTCGTACTTGAGAGTTTGAGTTAGAGTAGATTCCTCTCCATGTCTTTTTATCTCATAGGTGAAAGACGTTCCGATTTTATAGGTCGAGAGATAGGAGGAGTACCATTCAAACCAGCTTGTACCTTTCTCTGGCTCTTTTTCTGTTTCTGTTGGAATTTGGGTCTCTGGCTCTGTTTTTGGTTCTTTCTCAGGTACTTGTGGGGTTTCTTCTTGGGGGATTTTTTGGGATGGGAAGAGATCTTCAAAGAACTCTTTGAAAGAACTCAACGGAATTGATTCCTCTCTACCTGAGAAGTAAAGTCCAACTGGAATCAGTAGGATGAGAGAGGTAATGGCGATAGCAACGAGCCTCAGATTCAGACGAAATGGGAGCTTTCTCTCAATCCTAACCTTTGGAATTCTCCTCTTCGGTTTGGGTTTTTCCCTCACCTCAAAGGTAGGGAGATGCTTGTCCTTTCTCTGAATCACCACTTTTCTCTCAATCCTTTGAGGCAGTACGAACAGGGGAATTTCCTCGCCTGCCACATCAACTATCTCTTGAGGGATCAATCCCCTCTCTAATCCAACTTCAGGCTTTCTTTGAAACTCTAATCCCTCTGGAGGTTTTCCCTTTCTGATGTAAAAAAGATTGAGCTTTCTTGAACAAACTGGACATATCTTTTCTCTTAGAATATGACGCTTTATGCATTCATAGTGAAAGACAGCTTTACAGCTCACGCAGTGGTAGAGCTCATGACTTGAATCTGGAATTCTTTCACCACAGACGCTACACTTGAACATCAAAACACCTTTTCTTTTGATTTTTTTGTATAAATACTTATCGGATTAAATTTTGCAACTTAGTTTTGCAATGGTGTATTTGCCAATCCTCTCTAAAATTTCAATTTCACACCCTTTAAGGTCTAAAAACGCATCTTCTTGAAAAACATAGATTCCATCTTTTTCGGTTGAAATTCCCCTCAGTTTCTCCTCACTCAAGACCTCCCACCACATCCCATAGTTCGTTCTTCTATCAGTTTGAAGAGTGATGAAGGCAGCCAGAGCTCCATTTTCAAGATGAATTATCTCATCTCTTTTGGTATTCTCGCAGATCCAGTCAAGGAGAAGATAGGTTTCTTTTTCTGTAAAAAAAGATTGAATCATGGGTGATTTATCTATCAATGGGGATCGATTTACAAATCCCTGAAAAAGATTTGAAAAAGGAGGAACCTTTGAACTCAAAATTCCCTTCTTTTGAGGAAAACCAATTAGTTGAGGTTCAGAAAAACATGAGAATGCAAGCAAATATAATGTGAATAAAGTCTTGATCTCTCTTCTGTGCTTGAGATGGAAATTTAAGGATGAAGAAAATCCAAAACCTGCTATTACAGAGTTTATTATTGGAGAGTGAATGTTGTACCTCTGAGGATAGATTAAGAGTATCGTTGAAAATGCAAGAAAGTTGGAGATTAAGAGTAAGTACTTTGCATCTCTTAAAATCCATTTCATACAAAAGAAGAGTCCAATTGTAAGAAACAAAACTTGAAGGAGATTTGTATTTGAGATAAACATCAAAAGAGATGCAGGAGAGTCCTTTTTCTCTCCCTGAAAGTACTCTAAATTCCCAAATACATGAAAAGCCCAAGGCGAAAAAAGGAGGAGAGAAAGAGAGACAACTATGAAGGTCTCTTTTAAGTAGTTCTCCTCGTAGATTAAGCTTAAAACGCCAAATATCAAAATCCCACAGATTATGAGATAGGGAAATCCAAGATGAAGATAGAGAAAACCTGTGAGCATCAAAACACACAATTTCAGGTTTTTTTTGTAAAAACAATATAAAAATAAGGGATAGATAGAGAGGATGAGACTTGAGGGAGCAACTGAAGTTTGCCACCAGAAGAACTCCATGCTTGCGGAAAGGAAAATCATAGAGGCTATTGCAGAGAGAGATCCAAAGAATTTCGTAGAAAGAAAAAATACAGCAGTTAAGGATAAGATGTACTGGAGAGAAGAGATTAACCTTGCCAAATCCAGATATCTAAGACCTGTCAAATCGTGGATGAACCAGATCATGATGTGCTCCAAGGGAGGATATAAATTTGGTCTTCCGTAAGGTTGGTACTCGTAGACATCCCAGAGCACGATAGAATCGTAGTCTGCAAACATCTTTGAAATGAGTAGATGAAAAGGAGTATCGTACTCTGTTGGAAGGTTTTCCCAGTTCAAAAGCATGAAGATTGTGAAGATAGCGATGTAGGAGAAAGCCAAAAGCTCAAAGAAATCAAGATTTTCAAAAAATCTTTTAATGGAAATATCCTCACCCCCAGAGGAACCTCAGCCTTCCACAGAGCTTGCATTTGAAAATCTTCAACCTCCAAAATCTAAAGATTCTCACCTGAATCTCGTGAAGACACTTCAAGCTAAACCACCTTCAGTGGATTTCTCTCATTGAAATAATTCCACCACAAAACATAGAATTTGTCCTTAACACCTCCATACCCCGACCATTCAATGATTTGTTTTTGGAATTTTGCCTCCACAAATAGGGGAATCTCTTTCAAGGTTATGGTTATCTTTCCATCAATCACTGATCTTGTTTCTGATTCAAAAGCTGTATCATAATCAGTCACATCCCTCCCTGACTCATACTTTGGAACTGCTTCAGTAATTTTGGCTTGATAAATATCTCTACCTAAATCAATTTCTACTTGTATATCTATCTTCATCTTACTGCACTTCTGTTCATCAAAGCAATCCCACCAACCAACCCAAATTGGACTGCCTGTGGTTCTATTGGTAAATTTATAAAGATGAATGCCGTAAGTGTCATTTTGTTCTTCTTTTACTATTTTTATATTATTCCAATCAGAACCTTCAAGCTTTTCAGTCATTAGTTTATAGGTGTAATAAGAGAGTTTTTTGTCAGTGCTTCCACTAAAATCAGAATGTCTTATTAGTCCACACCTGTTGAACATAAAATCAAACCAAGATCCTTCAGTCAATTTGTTCCAAAATATCTTCTCTACGCCCTTGGACAATGCCAGAACATATGTTTTGAATAAAGCGAGTGCTTGTTGCTTTTCAGTTATCACTCGATACTCTTCAGGCAACCTCTGAATCTCATTGTTGTTCATCCCATCAGTAGTGAGAATCATTGTTTCAGTTATCCAAATTTCTGCATTATTATAGCCGTATCTATCCAACAAGTTTCTTACCGAATCAATACCTTCATCAAGCATTTTATAATATGAGTCAGGCGTATAACCATTTGGAGGGAAAAAATGGTAGTCAAAAACATCAAAATATTTTTTATCGTCCTTTTTCAACTCTTGCAGGACTGACTCAAAATACGGAACTATCGATTTAGGATTTGCTCTTTCATCAATGTTAATGCTTGAGCCAAGGACAATTTTACATTCAGGACAACCTTTCTTAATTGCATTTGAGGTAGCACGAACTAATTTGGCATAATTTTTAGGGTTATCTTTCCAAAAGACACCACCATTAACCTCATTATGAATCTGCCAATACTTGACATTAGGATAACGTTGCACCAATACCTTCACAAATGCAACATAAGAGAAAATATCAGTAGGTAGTCCATAACGAGATCCACCCCAAAGACATCCGGGATTGATCGTAACTAGAAGATTAATATTATTCTTATTCGCAGTATTTACATAGTCATCTAATGAACTCCATTCATAAGTATGAAAGCCGTTTACAGGTGGATTTGGTTCAATTACTCCCCATACAGCCCCACCCTTTTCACCAGAGCCTCTGTCCCAATGAACATTGAGGTCTCTGTAAAACGCCTGAATTACTGAGAAACCCCCATAGGCAGCATAAACTGGTTTAGTTATTGAATTGTCGATGTATGAATTCAAAAAACCAAAAGGTGAATCCTCATAGTCAGTTGTTGAGGTAGGTTCTTCAATTTTTTCGCATTTATATCCCACTACACACCCTTGACTATTTTTTTGTGGTTCTAGTTGACCGCCTTCTTTTTGACATTGTTCTTGTAATTGAGGCGATGGAGGCATTAATTTTGGACAATCTAACAATGATGTTATCTTCTCAAATATATAAATCTCTGCATTTCTCTCTTCGTTGTTTCCAAGAAAAATCCTATCATCAGTAACTTCAAGAGAAGGTCTAAGCCCATATCCCCCTTTCCCCCTCATGCTCATGCTTTTTACAATCTCTGTCTTTAAAAGATTGAAATCATTATCATAAATTTTCAGAGGTGATCTAAACTCTACACCCATCTTTATCTCGTTGTAGGTTAGATAGTAATAAATGCCATCGGTCTTAAATCCTGTGACATAGGTTTCATTGTACTCAGGATTGGCTGAAATGATTTTAGATTCCACTATTTGCCAGTTATCATTCAACTTGACAAGTACAATATCAGAGGGATAGGCAAGGTCTAACTCTGGTATGGTTGACACACCCACAGTGGTTGGTACAGCGATGTAAAAAAAGCTTTTCTCATAGATTAGACTTGTCTGTCTTGCTCCCCCGTCGACAATGGAGGATAAATCAAGGTCGAACTCAGACAATTTGGTTTTAAGATCAAAACTGAACTCCCTAACCCTGTAGATTGTTTGTCCAGTTTTTTCCATAGATTTCTTTATCCTTGTCACAACGAAAACAGAACCAAGTCCAATCACAGGTGCAGGGTCATCGAGCTTTTCATCACCTTCTTCTGCAATGGTAAAGATTTTGCTTGTTGCAATAAGACCAGTATAGCCCACCCTTTCAAAGTTATCGTTTAGGATGTATCTTGCTCCAAAAAGATAGGTTTTATCTCTTTTGGCTGTTTCATAAAAGGTATAGAGGTATTCACCATCTGATAAAACTCTGATGTCAGTTGGAGAACCATACTCTGAGGTTGTTGGAACCAGAGTTTTTGATGCAATCTCTTTGTTTAAATCTCTGTCAAAGATCTTGAGAGAAAATCTTCTGTTTTTTAGATTTTCTATGTTGAGATAGAGGACAAAAACTCTATCTTTTGTAGCGACAACTTCCGGTCTTGCTCCATTAGGTATCTCAACTTTTTTGAAAAAGTTTAACTCTATTGAAGGGATTTGTGATTTTTCTCCAACATCTTCTATCTCAGATTTTTGAGGTTTTTGATTTACGCAGCCACTTATCAGGAGAATTCCTATCAAGGAAAAACCAGCCAATTTCTTCCTCAATTTTATCATCTTCCTTTCTTCATAAAAATATAAGAAACCAAAATCAGCAAAGGGACAAACAAAAGAAGGGAGACCATTTTCCAGATATTTGTTTCTTCAACTTCATGCTCTGGAAAATACTCTTTTCCCTTGAATTCCTTTGCAAACCCCGCTGTTAAATCCATGTAGAGATACCCAAACTCTTTGGTAGGCTCAATGTGAGTGTGCTCTGCAAGCTCGTTGAAGCTTGTTATCAAGAGCCAGTCTGGATCACTTCTCATGGCAGCCTCAAAGGTGTATGTGTAGTACTCCCCATTCTCTCTCTCCTGGTACAATCCCTTTCGACCTTCAATCCTTCTCTCATCGTAACCTGGGGAGAGCGTTGCAGCCCACAGGCAGTTCTTTGAAGCTTCCAACAAAGAAAAGGTTTTGCAATAAATTGAGCCCAGCATGTAAGTCTTATCCAAATCTCTTCCAACCGTTCCATACACATTCAGCCCTTGAAGAATTCCAAGATAAGATGAATCCATGTTCTCTGATGGAAGGTAAAAACCATTGTATCCCAGAGATTCCAACCTATTAAAAATCCTCTGCCAAGTTTCAGGAGAGTGCTCCCAAGTTCCCCAGATAAAGAAAACCATTCTATCCCCAATCTTTAAAATCTCATCTTCACCCTTAAAATTCTCAAACAAATGCAGTAACATGTCAAATATCTCCTCTGGAGTTCTACCTAAAGCCTCAACATCAAAACTTATTAAAAAATTCTCTTTCTTTGAAATTTCAAGAATTTCTCTCACTATGTAATCCTGATGAGGACCCCACCATGAAGCTATGAAACCATCTATACCCGAAGATTTTGAAACTTTTATGTGTTCTCTTATCACATCTGGATCATCTGAACTATAATGACCTAAATATGGATTTATGTCAGATAAGGCAGGTGTGTTTTCCCAATTCTGTCCATCTTTACCATACCAAATGTAATAGTAAGCTAAGATAAGTTTTTCATATTTATCTTTTGTTTTTTGTTTCAATGGTCCATTTCTCATAAATTCTCCACCCTCTAGGTCAAAAGTGATTGAGCAATCTCCTTCAAGGCTTTCATTTCTCTCTCTTTCGATGAAAATCTCCTCTTCTGTGTTGTAGTTATAAAGCTCAACTTCAGTATAACCCATACATCCCTTTACAATTCTAAACTCAACAATCTCTTGAAGGTCAGTGAGCAAAACCACAGCCTCAATCTCCACCAACGTTGGGTCAAACTGTTTTTTGTTAATTTTCACAGAATTTGAGAAAAATCTTTTGAAGAATGGCACAATCTCCACCTTTAAGTTTGGAGCATTTTTTCCCTTCAAAATGTTGTGTTTTCCATTTATGATCTTTGCTCCATCTAAGATCTCAAGGCTTGTCCAGTCTGAGGTTGTTTTTATTTTAAGTTTTATTCTGTGGTACTTCCTCTCAAGTTTAAAATTTTCTTTAAAAGCCTCGACAAAAAGGGGATTTTCTCCAAGCTCAAACTCAAGCTGCAGAGGATAGCTTTCGAGAAGTCTTCCCTTAATTTCTCTGAAGGCTTTGGAGTAATCCTCTACCTCTTTCCCAAAGTCATACTTTGGAACAGCCTCTGTTATTTTAACTCTTTTTACATCCTTGTCTAAAGTAATCCTCACAGTTTTTTTCTTACCTCTTTGGTAGTCTATCTCATTGAACCAATCCCACCACACCACATAGACAACTTCTTCAGATTTTACAAATTTGTAGATATAAATATTTTCCTTCTCTTGAATTATCTCAATGTTTTCCCAATCACTTCCCTCAAGTTTTTCTGTCATTAGCTTGTAGGTGTAGTAAGAAAGCTTTTTCTCTCCAATCCCCAAATCCTTTGAACCCTTTCCATCATATATAAATCCAGTGTGGTCAAAGTAAGAATCATCGTGCTTGAAACCCTCCATCAAACCAAAGGCTGGAAATATTTTTTTCACTCCAAGAGAAAGAGGAACCACAAACCTTTTAACCAAGTCTTGAGCCTGTTGTGCCTCACTCTGATACTCAAAAAATCTTGGTTTTCCACTGTAAGTTCCCATTTCAGTTATCCAAATTTCACCATTAAACCCAAAGCCATCAAGAATAGATTTTAACTCCAGATACACATCCCTCGTATCATAATCTCCAGTTGCATTCCCATACCAGTGAAAGTCAAAAATATCGAAATATTTTCCATCTAGCTCTTCAAGAATTGGGAGATAGTTCTTTTTGAAATTCTTTAAGTAGTTTTGGGGAAAGCCAGGAACTCCCCCTATCAAAACCTTGCAATCACTGCAAGCCTCTTTTATTGCATTATAAGTTAGTTTTTGGTGTCTTGCAAAATCCATCATTCCTCTGGGAGGCTCGTTTTCAACCTGCCAATACTTTATTGGTATCTTAAGCCCAGGCATATCATCAATACCATCTCCATCATACCTCTCCACAACTTTTTCCACAAAGATTGTGTAAGCCTTTTCATCGTATGGCAACCATGAATTTTTTCTTCTGTAACCTTCTGCCGTGATATTTGCAAGAATATTGATTCCCACTGGCACTCTCCCATAAATTTTATCCAAAACCTTGAAGTTGAAAATTCCCTTTTCTATCTCTTCTTTATTTTCTTGAACCAAAAACCAGTGGGAGTAAAGAGCTGGTCTCTCCCACGCAACTCCTATATCTAAAGCACTTTGATATGGGTAGGAATCCAAAAATACAAAAGATGTGTGGAAACCAAAGGGAGAGGATTCATTTGAAATCACTTCTTGCTTGGTTTTGGGTTTAACTACACAACCATTGAAGAGGAGGCTTATCATTAGGAGAACTACCAAATTCCTTTTCATAAGAATCCTACCTTTTTTCTTCCAAAACCTTTGACTTCTTCTTCTCAATGAGAAGGTAAGTAATCAGAGCCAAGATCATGAGAGCTAAGGCAGCTGAAAGAAAGAACCAGAGATTAAATCTCTTCTCTCTTGCCTCTCTTGCAAGCTCGAAGGGTTCTTGAGGTTCCTCTTTCAACCTTCTTGGACTCTCTATTTCAAAATTCAGAAGCTCTCCTTTCTCAAGATCTATTCTCACCTTCAGGATTCTTTCCCTTTGGATGAAAAAAACCTCAATCTCATTCTCTCTTGGGGGGGAGAACTTAGTGATGAACTTCTCCTCCAAAAACCCTCTTATCTCCTCGTTAGACCTTGCAACCTTGAGCACTTTATCTGTGAGCTCGTCTTTTAAAGGTTCAAACTCTCTCTTTCTCTCAATCCTAATGGCTATCACTTCCCCTTCTTCAAGATTAATCACAACCCTTACTATCCAGGGTTCTAAAGAGTGGTAGACCACGTTAACCTCAAGTCCATGGGGAGTTCTGACTCCATTTTCTACCTCTACCTCATACTCTCCCAACTCCTCTAAAAGCTTTGATACCATAAAGTCTTCCTCTGCAACTTCTTCGGCTTTGGCTCTTTCCTCCTCACTCAAAAGGACAAACTCAGGCTTTTGGAAGGGGAGTACTGGAGAGACATCTGGAGGCTTCAAAAGCTCAGGTGTTGGTTTAGGGGAAGTTTTTAGGGATGTAAAGTATCCAATAGAAAAACCAAGGATGAAAGAAAGAACTATTCCCATAGCCACTCCAATCTTTTGGTTTTTATTCATGATTTAAGTTGATGAAAGTATATAAATAATTTGGGGGGAACAACTGTTCCTTGGAAAAATGATATAAGTGGAAGTTAAAGAGATTTGACATGGGAGTGAAATTGACACCCTTAGTTGTAAAAGAGATAGTTGAGTTGAAGGACTTAAGAGGAAAGAGCTTTGCAGTTGATGCCTCAAACACCCTGTACCAGTTTCTCACTCTAATAAGGATGAGGGATGGAACACCTCTTTCCGATTCCTCTGGAAGGATAACCTCTCACTTGGTTGGATTACTCTATCGTACAACGAGAATGATAGCTGATTTTCACTTGAACCTCACTTTTGTCTTTGATGGAAAGCCTCCACCACTTAAAGATAGAGAGATAGAGAGGAGAAGGGATGAAAGGGATAAGGCTATGATTGAGTGGAGACATGCTCTAGCTGAAAAGGATTATGGAAAAGCCTTCTCAAAGGCTGTAATTTCCACGAGACTTGAAAGTTACATGATAGAGGAGTCCAAGTACCTCTTGGAACTTTTGGGAATTCCCTACGTTCAGGCACCCTCAGAAGGAGAGGCTCAGAGTGCCCTCATGGCAAAAAAAGGTGTTGTATGGGCCGTATCCAGCATGGACTACGACTCCCTACTCTTTGGAGCACCTCGTCAGGTGAGATACCTCACCATCTCTGGAAGATTGAGGAATCTTCCAACACCCTCAAAACCTGAGATAATAGAGCTTGAGAGAGTCCTAAGACACCTTTCAATAACACGAGAACAACTGATAGACCTTGCCATCCTCATTGGAACAGACTACAACCCGAAGGTTAAGGGAATAGGTCCAAAGACCGCCTTGAAACTCTTGAAAAAATACCAAAGATTGGAGGATATTCCAGGAGATTTGCCAGAGAACTTTCAAGCTGTTCGGGAATTATTCTTAAATCCCAAAGTCAAGAAAGATTACTCAATTGTATCCAAAGAGATGAACGAGAAGAAGCTCTTTGAGTTTCTCTGCGAGAAGAAGGGATTCGATGTGAATAGAGTTAATCACGTTATTGAGAGAATGAGAAGAGTTCAGAAAAGAGAGTTGCAAAAGGACCTTTTTGAGTGGTTTTAAATCTTTCAGAGCCTCCCATCAACTCTGTACTCTCCAAAAACTCCTCTTAAAGTATCGCATATCTCTCCAATGGTGGCATAAACTCTCACGCACTCCAAGATGTAGGGCACAAGATTTTCTGTGCCTTCGGCTGCCCTTTCAAGTTCATTTAAGGAATCATTAACTTTGAAAGAATTTCTTTCTTTCTTGAGCCTTTTCAAGCTTCTCACCTGGTCTCTCTCAACGTTAGGGTCTATTCTCAAGAGAGGAATCTTCGTTTTACCTTTGGTTTTAAACTTGTTGACTCCCACCAGGATTCTCTTCTTAGCCTCTATGGATTTCTGGTAGAGATAAGCACTCTCTGAGATCTCTCTCTGAACGTATCCCTTTTCAATGGCTGAAAGCATCCCACCCATCCCCTCTATCTTATTCAAGTATCTCTCAACCTCCTTCTCAATTTCGAAAGTCAATCTCTCTAAGAAGTAAGAGCCACCCAAAGGATCTGCAGTCATTGTAACCCCACTTTCATAGGCTATTATCTGTTGAGTTCTGAGTGCAACCTCCACAGCTTTTTTTGAAGGTAGAGCTAAAGCCTCGTCCATAGAGTTGGTATGCAGGGACTGGGTTCCACCAAGAACTGCAGCTAGAGCCTGTAGAGTAACTCTCACGATGTTGTTCTCAGGTTGCTGAGCTGTTAGAGTACAACCTGATGTTTGTGTATGGAACCTGAGCATCATGGACTTTGGATTCTTTGCCCCCATACTTTTAATGATACGAGCCCAGAGTCTTCTTGCAGCTCGAAACTTTGCAATCTCTTCAAAGAAGTTGTTGTGGGATGCAAAGAAAAAAGAGAGTCGAGGTGCAAATTCGTCAAGCTCCAAACCTCTTTTACAAGCAGCTTTGACATACTCGATGGCATCAGCCAAGGTGAATGCAAGTTCTTGTACTGCAGTGGCTCCAGCCTCCCTCATGTGATAGCCAGAGATGGATATGGTGTTCATCCTTGGAACATACTTTAAGCAGTACTCAAAAATATCTGTGGTGAGCCTCAGAGAGGGTCTTGGGGGGAAGATATAGGTACCTCTTGCTATGTACTCCTTTAAAAGGTCATTTTGAAGCGTTCCTCTGAGCTTTTCATAAGGGACTTTCTGTTTCTCTGCAAGGACGAGATACATTGAAAGAAATATAGGTGCTGGGGCATTGATGGTCATGGATGTAGACACCTTGTCAAGAGGAATCCCCTGAAATAGAATCTCCATATCTCTAAGAGAATCCACAGCCACCCCTACCTTTCCCACCTCTCCCTGAGAGAGAGGATGATCAGAATCATAACCAATTTGTGTTGGAAGGTCGAAGGCAATGCTTAAACCAGTCTGTCCCTGTTTTAAGAGATACTTGAATCTTTTGTTGGTTTGAGATGCCGTTCCAAAGCCTGCGTACTGTCTCATGGTCCAGAGCCTTCCACGATACATGCTCTTGTACACTCCTCTCGTGTAGGGAAAACTCCCAGGATCTGCAAGGTCTTTTTCATAATCAAGTTCAACATCTGAGGGTGTGTAAAACTCTTTTGCTTTGAGGAATTTCATAGATTATTATCGTAAAGTCATCCTAATAAATTTTTGTATCTCCTTAAAAAGAGAATGGAAAGAAAAACAAAAAAAAATTAATGTTATTCAGTATCTGTTTATGCCGAACTCATCGTCAGTCAATCCCCTATACGCTAAGTATAAAGCAATCACCACTGCAGCGATTCCCAGTAAAAACCAGAGAAAGGTAAACCAAGGCATTTTATCAGCCTCCTAAGAACAACTGTGCAAAGTGTATCACCACGCCGACAAACCAAGCTAGGGCTCCTCCAACGAGAAGTCCTGCACCAAAGGGAACTCCTCTCTCCTCGTACCATATCTGTCCCTTGATTCTCACCAAAAGTATTCTAAGTATTCCTCCTGCCATGAAGGTGGTGGAGTAGTAGGTACCAAGCTGCATTCCAAGGGCAAAGGTAATAGGTACTATAGGAAATACTGGAGCGATTCCTCTTATCACAGTGAACAGAACTCCCATGAGAACACCGAAGGCTACGTAACGTATATCGTAGAGCACCGAGAATTGTCTCGTTGCAAGAGCGATGGTGAAGTAAACACCTGCCTCCATGTTGGGCATTGGAAGAGCCTCAGAACCAGTTCCATACATGCTCCAAAGTCCAAATATGAAGAAGGTAGACATGAACCAGGTTAAGGTCCATCCAAGAAGGGCAGTTACGTACTGGTGCATGGGCTTTGCCTTCATCAGATAACCAACCCTGAAGGACTCCATCTGTGATGTACCCAATCCAGAGTGGTCCATGATAGGACCTGAAAATTGGTAGAGCTCGAATCCAGCATAGCCTGAACCAAAGATTAGCAACCTGTATATCCAACCTGAAACCAGTCCAAAGCTCCATCCAGTCTCTCCCACTGTTCTTATGTCAACTATGGTGGAGAGCAACATTAGCACCAACATCATCGCTCCAAGAAACAGCGCAAAGGGAAGGCTCACGATGTCTCCAGCAGAGATGAACCTTTCATTGGACAAGGCTGTGAAAGATGCTCCGAGTACAACGACGAAGAGTAAAGCTACACCTATGCTGATCCTTGGAGAAATGTCTGCCTTTCTGATACCATCCTTTATGGTCATCACAGCCTTCATTCCTCGAATGAAAACTTTCCACTGCAGAACCACTGGAACAACAGCAGCTGTTGGAAGCATTCCAATAGCAAGGGAGAGTCCATAGGGATACCTAAAGAGCCCTGTGGAGGCTCCACCAGAGGCTGATTCAGGAGTCCATTCGTAGACTCCCATTCTGACCATTATGGTAGCTAAGAACACGTAAAAGATTATGGCTGAAACTCCCATACTGATGGAAGCTGCTGGGGGCATTATCATTGCAAGCCCGATGATACCGATGTCAAAGAGTAGCACGAAAGAGCCACCAGGAAATATCTTGGCTAAGGGTGGGGTAAGGTCTTTAAAGGAAATCTTATCTGCAAGCTCCAATATGATCGAGGGAGCGCTCTCCCAAACAACTGGAACTAGGTTCAACCAAAAGTCCACCAAAAATCCCAGAGTAATTCCATAGAAAAGCCATCTCGCTCGAACGAGACCCTTAGCTGTGGTTACTCCTCTGATTACCTCGGCATCAGCCATACCGTAGGGGAAAACCAGTTTCTCCACTTCGATGACCTGATATCTGAACCAAGAGGCGATCATAAGTCCAACGATACCACTCCAGATTGCCAGAGGCAACATCCAGGAGAGGGGAGTGAACCACACACCACTAAACACAATCCTTTCTGCAAAGACCTCTGCGTAAGTTTGAGTGTTTGGAAGAATCCATTCTGGAAGAACGTATCCGGTCTCTATGAAGGCTGCGTGCTGTGCAAGGTAGATGGTTGCCATTGGATAAAGGGTCCAGGCGAAGGCTCCAGCCTGGTGCATGTTGTATGCCGTGACTACTTCCTTTGGACCTGGGTCTCTCCTTCCTCCCCAGATGGTGTGGCAGATTAGATACATCATCAGGGAGGAGATCATGGCAGCTGTTGACATCACACCTATGGTGAGAGCCATATAGACATTCACAACCGTGATCAAGCTTCCAAAGACAAAACCTATGATCAATGCTCTAAGGGTAAAGGCTGGCTCTGGTTTTAACTCTGCTTCCTCCCAGGAAAATTTCACTTCTGCCATTTTCTCAATCTCCAATCTTAGTCCGTGTTTTACACGTCCAAGTCTTAGAGTTGTGAATAGCTTTATAAGTATTTCGGTTTTTATGTATTTATATTCGATGAATGCCGAAAATGTTACTTCCCTTCCCCTTCATCCCCCTTCAAGCCTTTCTCAAACTCTTTTTTACTTCTTCCAAGAGACCTTGCAAGCTCAGGCAACCTATTGGCTCCGAAGAGAAGGGCAATGATTACAGCTATTATCAGGAGTTCCTGAGTACCTATCAAGCAATCACCTTTAGAATTTGGAGGTTTACATATATAAATGTTCCTATTGAATCGGAGTTGTCGAATAAATCACAATGACATAGGAGAATAGTAGTTCAACTTCATCAAACAAAGTCCTACAAAAAGCAGAGCTTTTTTGGGACCGCCAGAAATCTATGATTTCCAATACAATCAGAAATTTCTCAAGAAATTTCTGTGCTGCACGAAAAGCTTAATTTCCTCCTAACCGAAAACCTTAAATCTCATCATCTAAAATTTGAACATAGCCGGATAGGGTAGTGGTCAATCCTGTGGGCCTTTGGAGCCTGCGACCCCGGTTCGAACCCGGGTCCGGCTACTTTTGAGTGAGAGAAATGAATCTTAAGGTTTTTAAGGAGACTTTGGAGAGATTGGGATACGACGAGGAGAATACAGAAAAGGTCTTTGATGCTCTTCTTGAAGTCTATACCAAGCAGGATGCAAGAGGATATAGGCTTTCAGAGAGAGGAGTTCCCTTCTCTGCCATAAAAAGGAGAGAGGTTTCGGTTCTTCTTGCCTTCAAACTCTGCAAGAAAGACATTGTTGAGGGAGGAGAGCTCCTCTCTACCACCCCTATGGGAGAGAGAATAGCAAAGGTGTTAATTCAGAAAAGAATAGATGAAGGAAAGGTCTTTGAGAAATTCAAGAAAAAACTCTTTGAGAGCTTTTTCATACTCAAATACTTCACAAATAATCCCAGAAAATCTGAGCTCAACTTTCTTTTGAACCACAAAAGCATGAGAAAACTCTACGATGACGTTTCAAGAAAGCTTTTGGCTTATGGACTTGCCTTTAAAACTCCCAGAGGACTCTCCCTACCTTCAGGACTTTTCGAGTTTTTTGAGGATGACTTCGCAGAATTTGAAGAGTTTGAAAGGTACAAACACAAAGTGGAGGAGATTCTCTTAAGGCTCAAATTGTACAGATTGCTCTCCCTATACAACAAGAGAGAGAAGAGGTGTTACCTTTCAAGAAAGAGAGAGTTTCTGCTCTCAGAAAGTGAGATAGATGAGATTTTGAGAGGACTTGAGAGAGAGGGATTAATTGAGAACTATTCAAAAGGTAAGAAAATCTTTTCCTTTGAAATTCCAGATTCTAGGAAGTATCTTGCATTTCTCGAGGAGAATTTTTTGAAAAGAAATCTCAGAAACCTGAACCTCTTTTTGAAAGATCCTGAGAGAATTTTTCAAGAACTTGAGGAAGATAAGTTGCCTTTAAGAGAGGAAAAAGCTCTACCCAAGATGGAATCCCCCAAGGTTCTGAAATCGGGTTGGGATGCTGTGGGGCTTTCAAAGAGGTACTCTCTACAAGAAGATGTATTTGCAAACATCCTCATATTTGGAGATCCCTCCCCCTACAAGCAACTCTTCTGTCAGCAGTTCCTTTGGGGAGAACTTAATTCAGGAAAAGGAGGGATTTATCTGAACTACAACACCCCTCCAGATGATGTGAGAAAAAATTTTGAAAGGTTTGGGAAGGAAATCTCGGAGTTCGAGAGAAAGAAAAATTTTGTGTTTATAGATTGCTTTCCATGGAGGCAGAAGAAGTCCTCTGAGAGATTCTCTGCTCCAATAGAAAAATCCTCTCTCTTTGACTTTGGACTTGCTCTCACAGAAACCATCAAGTTTTTGAAGAGAGAACATGGGAGTGTGGTTTTTGACTCAATCTCAAACCTTATGATCTACTTTGAACCTGACCAGGTGATAAAGTTTGCCATAAACCAGGCATCCAAACTCAAGGAGATTGGATGGACAGGACTCTTCATAGTAGAGAAAGGGGTGAACGATGAGAGAATCGAGAACTCTCTCAAGTTCTTGCTCGATGCAGTTTTCGAGATAAGAAGTCCAAAAAACATCCTATCTGGTAGATTTGACATTCACTGGATGAGGGGAGTTGTGGACAAACCAGTCTCCATAGAGTTTGATGTGGGAGAGGATGGGTTTAGGTTGCTTGAAGAGGGATGATGAGAACCTGAGAAGGTACTTGGTTGAATAATTCCTCACATTAACAATCCACTTCATCATCCAGAATCAAAATTTAAAATTGTCTTTGTCAATATATTTCCCATTTCATCAATCTCAAACCTAATCATGATTATCTCAATATTTTCTTTTTCTCATTTCATAGATAAAGATCAAGAATGCTATAAATGTCCCAAAGATTACAGATGATTTGATGAACCTCAAATTTTGATAAAATCTTATCCTTAGATATTGTTTGTACGTTACATATTTTGTGCAATAAATATTCATATCCACATCACTAACCATTTTATTCTCTGTGCCATCTGTATTCACAACCCAAATCTCATTATTCTTTCCAATACCTGGTTTCAACCAGTAATATACTCTTGATCCATCTGGAGAAGAGAATACAGGAATTATAATGGGATGTTCATAAATACGGTCCTCTTCTTTTTTAATTTCCAGAATTTTTTTCTTCTCCCTTCCATCGATACTTGAAATCCAAAT
>JBHIDS010000013.1:0-19212 GCA_046760205.1 Candidatus Methanofastidiosia archaeon | reverse complement strand
GAAGAATGAGGTATTTGTCCAGCTTTGAAAGTCTCATTTCCTTTATGTGAGTTCTCTCAGGTTTTGCTCGAAAGGCTCTCGTATCGGATTTTAAGGCAAAAAGGCTTGGAATCTCCATAGTTGGAGGACACACCGAGGTAACTCCAGAGCTTGAAAACATCGTAATCGTGGGCACCATGCTTGGAATAACAGATAGGTTATAACCTCCTCAAGTGCAAATTTAAGTGGTGAGTAACGTCTTGTGTGGTTGCTGAGTGCCGATGGCATTTGGACGAACGAAGTGAGCTACAAAACCCGTGTTAGCTAAAGTTGAATACTCATCATCTTTTCATCCACTCCACAACCTGTTCCAAAACCTCCTTAGGAGGCACAATATGACCTCCTTCAAAATCACAAAATGTGACATCATAACCATAATTTATCAGAACATCTCTTGATTTGATCCCTAATTCATACTTTGCATCTCGATCATCTTTTCCGTGGACTATGAATACTTTCAAATTCTTGGCAGCTTCGATGGATTTTTCTGAAAGCCAATCTGTATCAAGTGGGCCGATAAAGGGGGAGTAGAGGGGAGCCAGCAAACCAGGGCCAGAAAAGCAGATTAAACCTTTAAAAAGATGATGGTTTTTGATCCCTGTAATATATGTGAAAATAGCACCTTGGGAAAACCCCATAAGATAAACTTCATCAACATTGTAACGTTTGCCTAAATCCTGGACTAACTTTGTAATGTACTTCTCAGTCACCTCTGTAGCAATTTCCATTAATTTCTCGTCTCCTGTAGGCCATAAGGCCCAATCATAGCCTATCTCTTTACCTACGAGATACGAGTAGGGTGCCTGAGGTACAGCATAAATAAATTCTGGTTGTCCAAAATCTTCCCAGAGAGTTATGAAACGATCAAGACTACCGCTTCCTCCATGAAGACCTATCACGAGCAGGTAACTCTTCTGCTGGTTATAAATCTCAGGCAAGAGTATGCGGCATTTGAAAAGAGCAGAGTTATCAATATAAATGATGTCTCTCAGCCTCTCTTGCTTTTTTTCTATCTGGAGGGCTATGCTGTCAACTTTAGCATCAAACACCTCCTTTCCCCTCACTTTTTCAAAATCAGGATCCTGTTTTATTTGTTTGATGTCTTCAAAACCAGCTCTCACCGCTCTTTCGAGATATTTAGCTGCAAGAACATCTTTTTCCAAAAGTCCATAGCAGCAGGCAAGATTATAGATGCAGTTGGCATCGTGGATGTCGTATCTCAAAAGGAAAAGATAATATTTAGCAGCTTTTTCATAGTTTCCCGACTGATAGGCATCGTATGCTTTATTCCTATAGCTGTTCAAATCCACATCCAAGAAGTTTCCTACGTCCTCACGAAGAGGATCTATCGTCTCCGGCTGAGACCAGTCAATATTCATTTTCCCACCTCTTTACCTGGTTTTTTCCATGCAATAGCATATAACCTTTTCGTGTTTGCTTATTTACAAAGACACAAAGCCCGTAAAATCGCTGTTATATGAATGAGCAACAAAGTTGTGAACTGACGACTGCAAAGCTGTTTGAAGCATAGCCCCAAATCTTAAAACAATATATTTAAATAAAACAAAATTTTATTCTAATAATGCGATTCAATAAAAAATACAAATTATCCACAGGTGAAACTATTGAAATAAGAATTGCAAACATTTTTGATAGTAAGGGGATTATAGATGTTTGGAACAGTATAGTTAAAGAAAAAATCTATACAATGGGATTAAATCTGATAAATGAAAATGAAGAAATAGAATTTATTAGAAATTTAGATAGGAGAGAAGCAATTTTAATTGCTATGTTAGATGAAAAAATTGTTGGATATCTTCTTCTAACAATACCTGAAAAAGAATGTAAAAGTACTCTACACGTTGCTGAAATAGGTACATGGGTTTTAAAAGATTACAGGAATTCGGGTGTTGGTCATTCACTTCTTACCTCAGCTTTCAAATTTGCAAAGCTAAATGGCTTTGAAAAAATGGTAATAAAAGTAAGGTCTTCTAATGGAAATGCTTTAAATTTTTATAAGAAACATGGATTTAATGAAGTTGGAAGATTTAAAAATCAAATTAAAATTGATGACATATATGATGATCACATATTGATGGAAAGGTTTTTAATTTATTAGTTCTGATGAAGTTACTACATCGTATGATGTTTCAAGCGTATCAGAAGTCCAGCCGTGAGGCTGGATTTGGGCGGAGTGCGGTAGGTCCTGAAGTGAGATACACTGATGTAAGTGCCCAATCTGAGAAATGATATTCTCTAATGTTTTGCCTGAGATAAATTATTTTTTTAATTTCAGCCCTTTATGAAATAACTCTTTTAGATACTGTATATGCTCTTCTAGAACTTCTCTTCTTCCTCTCCTTTCTTGGTCGACATCGGCTTCAGTTGCATATTTTGAAAATAGAGATTCATAACGTTGACGAAGTGAACTTTTCTCAATGAGAAAGGTAAGGGATGTTGTAGCAATAATGCTAAGAAGTATCACAGCATAGATTACATCTTGCATGAGGACACCCTTCTCTATACCAGCTTGCAGAGGCAAGGACGCAAGCACAGCCGCTGCCAACCCTTTTGGTACCATCACTGCAGCAACAGAAGCGTCAAATCTCGTTACAGTTTTATCCATCCCCAAACGCACCACTGGAATTCTTATCAAAAACATTACCAAGGTCAATCCCAACCCAGCGAGAATAAGCATGAAGTTGGTCAGGCGGACGGACAAGCCAATGTAAACAAAAAAGAACGTCTTTAAAAGAAAAACTGCCTCTCCAAAAAAAGCCTTCTCTATTTTGTTCAGACTGACAGGTCGCGAGGAAGTCAGCCTTTTGAGTATTGGAAGTTTCAAACTATGAATATTCCCAAGGACTATGCCAAATGCAAGCGCTGAAATTGCCCCGCTGTAGCCTAAAAGCTCAGCGACACCAAAGAGAATGAAGACGAAAGCTGGGGTTGTAAAGATGCTATTCTCCAAATGCCGAATCCTGTTGAGGAGAGTCGACCAGAAAAAAGCAGCCAATGCACCCATCGCTGTTGCAAGCAAGAAGGAGGCAATTATCTCTCCAAGTATCAAGCCTGGCTTTAGTTCGTGATACTTGATCGCTTGAATAAAACCCAAAGTGATTACGATACACAATACATCGCTGAAGGTCGATTCCAAGATGAGGGTTGTACGAGAATTCTGTTGCAAACGGAGCTTACTCACCATGGGAATCACGACCGCTGAAGATGTCCCCCCAAGAATTGAACCAAGAATCAAACCTTCCAGAAGGGACATCTGGAACATTGGGATGGATATCAACGCTACAATCACAACTGTTCCAACAAAATTGATTAGTGAGAGCCTGATTCCTGGCACCATTGATTCACGAAGACTTGAGAAACTGAGCCCAAGTCCACTCGCGAAAAGAATAATAACAAGTGCAATGATGGTGAATACATTGCCCACTTTACCAAAATCTTCTGGAGACACAAGCTCTGTGACAGGACCAACGAGAAAACCTATGAAAACGAGTAGAAGAACATCCGGCACCCTAGTCTTCTCAAACAATGCTGAAAACCAGTGTGCAAGGAATATGAGCAAGCCAACAAAAAGGATAACCAAAGCTATTTCCATTTTTCTTCTCCTTTGCTAAGTTAATTCATCGTTATGAGTACAGCCCTCCCTTTATAAAATTTTCTATTCTAACCTGCATTTCGCATAATGTTTTGGGAGAATACATTATTTATCATCTTTCCAGTTCCACCATTTCAGTAGTTCAGGATCGTGTCTCTTGTTGGATGCATAATACACAGCAGAGCGAAACACATAAAGCATACATCGGTCGACATGCATGCCCCTTTGAGCAGAAAGTTTGAGGTAAAGTTCTTCGGGGTTCTGATCTTTTAGCTCTTGAACTGATCGGAAGCCCAAGTTCCACAAATCCTCGGCAATTTTCTTGCCAACCCAAGGAATCTGTTGCAACTCTCTCAACACGGATTGTTTTGTAAACTCCTTCATATTAAACCCTCTCCGCAAACACAAAACGTCAGAGAACCACCAATTTTGCTGTCTCTCAATGCAGGAATTTCTTCGGTCAGGCTTGCCCTTGCCTGAAACATCATCTGTA
The DNA here is from genome assembly GCA_046760205.1 of Candidatus Methanofastidiosia archaeon. Lineage (GTDB taxonomy): Archaea > Methanobacteriota_B > Thermococci > Methanofastidiosales > SZ-28-30 > JBHIDS01. The sequence goes on along the minus strand of JBHIDS010000013.1, from coordinate 15,067 downwards.
CATTGCCACACCTTATGCTAACCCACTCAAACTGACCTGTCTCTGGAACAGTCTGAGCCAATTCAAAACCCAAAACCTCTTTGTAAAACTTTATGGTACGATTTACGTCTTCAACCATTAGATTGGGTGTGAGTTTTCTCAACATCATAGTTATCATCTCCTTTTTTCTGTGTTTCTGGATGAAGTCAATTGTGTATAATATTTTAGCGTTTTACGACATCCGCTACAGGCAAATGTGGCTTTAGCTCGAAGCGTAAATCGCCTGTTAGACGAAGCACTGCTCACCGATCATTCACTATCTCGCTTTCCTCATCCTATCGTGTTTACCTAGTTGGCAAACAGATGAAGTATCCCTGGTGCAGCTACATTCCCTGTACGCAGCATAACATAGCCATGTAAGAAGACTGACTGGGATCAATAAGAGGGTGTCCCAAACAGCCTCTACAAGTGCCAAGTCAAGGATAAACAGCCGATGCGGGAGATGAACCAGTGCCATGAGAACACTCGTCGTGGCCCAACCAGACCAGTCACCCGGCCATGCAATCATAGCGTTTGAAGATAGCCCCGATAGAGTGTCTCTTCTCCAAACCCCACTATCGCGTAATACAGAAAGGCATAGAAATGCTCACGATCAAGGAACGAGACTATCCCTGCAGCATTCGTCGCTAATGGGATGGCAGTGATCCCGCCGCCCAGTAATAATCCAACCGCCACAGAATGTCCTAGGTTGTGGCGGCTCCAGCCAATGGAAGTCCAGCCCTGTCGGCGCAAGCGCAGGAGCACGAACATTGGCAAAAGAATAACCAGGTAGTTGATCGCAACATTCTGTACTATGATCGGGTTGTACTCGCGTATCTCCCCACCACCGCGCATAGCATCAGGTCCCTTTAGGAAGGCAATGCTGAAAAGCAAGATGAAAGGAAACAATGTCACGGGTACTGCAATCAAGGCATCCAGGCGGGGGTGGGGAAAGGTAATTTTGTGTCGCCGGAATCGCAATACCTTTGTCAGGATAAGTGTAATGCCTCCGATTACCAGCAGAAGAGCACTGGATTTAAGAAGAAAGAATATCTTATCGAGAACGATTTCTGAGGTCATCATATGGCAACTCCAATGGTAGCAGTATTTTGGCTAACGTTTTGAGCGTATCTAAAGTTCTCTGAAGGGAATTTGGGCGAAGCGGAGCGAGCCTTTTAGCCGCTGTTAACCGCCGTGGCATTTCTTTTTTTGTTTCTGTCTGATTTTATTGTCGGACTCGTCTGTTGAAATTTTTCTTTTATGAATTTTTTTCACCTTATCTTCAATGTTCTCCCTGAATATTTTCTATATATCCATTCACCAAAGAAGGATAATATAAGAACAATAACAAGCACAATTAATGTCAATGGTAAATGATTTAATACATAATAGGTCAGTATACTGAACGCAGAAAGGCATCCAATTATAGATGCCCATATTATGTAAGGATTCGCGCCAGTTTCTTTATGTAAGCGCAGATGGGCAACATTAACTGCTGCATAGATCAATAGGAAAGAAGCACTACCGAGCATGGCAACGCCACTTAAGTCAAGGAAATTAGCAAATAAAATAACCAGTCCTGCCGTGATAAAAAGTCCTTCGGTACTCTTTCCCCAGACCTTTCTTTCAAATACATCGGGGAGCTCGCCATCTTTCGCAATCGTATAACTTACATTTGCACCGCCATATAAGGTAGCATTGATTGCCGACGAGGTTGAAAATAGAGCAGCAAGCGCCATTATCTTGAAACCCACCAACGCCAAGAAGGGCTTGGCGGCTTCGGCAAGTGCATAATCTTTAGCCTTTATAATATCGGGGATAGGGAGGTTACCAATCACAGCTAAAGAAACAAATATATAGAAATAACAATTACAACGCTCATATACAGGGCATTAGGCAGGGTCTTTTGGGGATCTTTCATATCCTCAGCTGCATTTGTGATTAAGCCAAATCCTTCGTAGGCAAGAAAAACGATTGCCGCTCCAAAGAGCACATTAGATATATGAGTCCATTGCGAGATAGACAAAAGAGGCGGCTTAATAAAGAAAAAGCCCAAAATTGCAAAAATCATCAATATTCCTACTTTAATCGCAACAATAAATAGTTCTGATTTTCCAACTGCTTTGGCTCCTATAAAATTAATTGCTGTAAAAATAAGTATTATTGCGGTTGCGAACACATTTATCCATATCCCAGGAACACCTGGTGGCAAAAATGTTCTTGCATATCCACCAAATGCCCTTGCGTACAGAGCCAGCGCAAATACATACCCAACCCACAGGAGGATATTGAACCCACCACTCAAAATGCCCTCCCCAAATCCTCTCACAAGAAATTCTACGGGTCCTCCAGCAGAAGGATATTTCGTCCCCAATTTTGCATAGGAGTAAGTACTCAAGAGCGCCACTATTCCTGCGATAATGAATGATATATACACTGCATTACCTGCTATCTGGCAGGCAGTACCCAAAATAGAGAAAATGCCTGCCCCTACCATACCACCAACACCAATAGATATCACAGACCATAGCCCCATGCTTTTGTTATTGCTCATTTTAGATCCTCCAACTTTTATTTCACCTGACGTTTTCAGTGTATGTTAAGTTGGCGTTAACCGTTTTGGGCAGAGTGCCGAAGGTACGAAGCCAGATACATTCTGTTATCGGAAGTGACGATATTCATATCAATCACTCCATCAAATTAACTTCCTCTTTCTTAAAATCAAGTGATAAATATGAGCCTGCTAAAGAAAAGAATTCCATGCCCAACAGTGAATCTCCAGGAATAAACCAAGTCTCAATTTCATAATCTCCTATTACTATTTTTCCCCAGAATACGGGCAATTCCACTTCATTGCCAGTAGCCAACCTGAAAATACCAAAGTCTATTAACTCAACATTCATCCTCTCTAAGATTTCTTCCGGCAAAGCAATCGCTCCGCTGAATCCTGTGTCTACTGTAAGGGGGAAATCTCCGTCTTTTTGAAGAACAAGTGTTCCATCTTCATCAACAAAACCATTAAAGAATGGAACAAAATCCTCAATCTCTACTCTTATGAGTGTCCTCACAATCTTCTCATACCTCCTTTGTGCTCGTGAACAAAAGTATACCCAATGCGAACAGAATAAAAAATTTTGCCGGGTATTTTTTCTTTTGCCTTTTTAAGGGCTTCAGTTAATGTATTGCCTAAAAAATATTCGCCGGTTTTTGGCTCTATTACAGCAATTAATCCTTTTTTACCCTTAAGAGAATGAATTTTTGCCAATACCTCTTTTGAGGGTTTTTTAGCCTTTGAGATTTTCATTTTTCGTCACCTCCTTTTTACGACATTTCCGATAACTTAGGTATATACACAATGCGTATATACTCGTTCCGAGTGATTTTCTCAACTCCATTCATATTCATTCCTTTTCTTACTTATATTTCTTTCGCTTTCTTTCATTTTTACTTGAAATTGTTTTAATAGATTATGTTTGGTGAGATGCTTTGATTTTTTTTCATTTCTTAACCTGTGATTTCTTTCTTCTGAAATAAATTATGAGAACCATCAAAGCGATAAATCCCAATCCACCTATGAGAATTTGTTTAATTTTCGTTTCTTCTTTCGGTCTAGTTTTTTCAGATTCTTCTGTTATTTCTCCTATTTTTTCTTCAATTTCTTTAATCTTATCGGAGTTTCCTTCTTCTTCATAATATTCCCTCGCTTTTTCATATAAGAACAAAGCACTTTCATAATCTTTCTCTTTCATATATTTATCAGCTCTTGGAATTAAACTTTCTGGGTCTGTGAAGGCGAGAATCCTGCCATCTGAAGTTCCAGTAAAGAGTTTGTTGCCTGCTATTATAGAAGAAATGAAATAAATATCCTCTCGTTCGTACTTCCAGATAACAGTCTTTTTCTCCAAATCATATAATATCAATATATGCATAAGATTTTTAGTTTTTTTCCGTCCAAATAATAGAATTTTTTTCCTTGCCCAAATCTTTGAGTGAAAGAAGTCTTCACCTATTTCATTTTTATTCAAGCTTAAAATCTCTCCTCCTGTTTCAATATCAACAATCCTCTTCCCAAGAAGAAGGTGAGAGCCATGGACAGCAGCGATGCCTTCATTGGTTTCCAATTTCCAAATTTCCCTCCCATTTTCAGCGTCCAAACATAGAATATGAGGAGATCCAATAAACGGTCCAGGAGTTTTTTGTATGAATACCCTTTTATTTTGAGAAATGACTTTATCTAAGAATAAAAAAAGTTGCGAAGGTATTGACCATATTACTTCTCCAGTCCTCTTGTCTAATGCATAAAGATTATCAGAATCTTGAAGGTAAACTTTTTCTTTAGAAACTGAAGGAGTGATTAACGTAATTTTTCCAGTAAAATTCCAATTGATATCTCCATTTTCAATTTTTATGGAGAAGAGAACAGGTTTTTGGGGAATGTCAATTCTCTCGTTTGCCACAACGTATATGATTCCATCTTCAATTATTGGAATACCAAGACTTTCTCCAGAGAATGGAGAAGAGAAATTCTTCTCCCAAAAAATATTTCCATTTTCTTCATTAAAAACGATCAAATCTCCATTCAAAAATGTTGCAACAACAAGATCTTCGTAATTTGCAATGCCATTAATTTCATCAACTGGACCTATCCAAGGAGACAGAACCGGTTCATTGTGAGAATAAGACCAGATTATCCTGCCAGTATCTGGATTGAAGACGAAGAGTGAATCCTCCCAAGCAAAAAAGAGTTTTTCTCTGTGATAAGTTGTTTGAGCTTCACTATAGATTTTGAAAGTCTCAGCCTCATCTTCTCCAATTGAAGGTAGTTTCACTTTGTGTTCCCATGTTAAAAAAAGATTTTCTGGCAGATCTGAATCAGTATATGAAGTATGCTGAGGATCGTGACGGTACTGTTGCCAGTCATCCAGATCTTCAGTGTTTATGCCATTCAACATTAATCCAAACATTATTACATAAAATAATTTGTTCATCAATGTCCGTGAATTTCTTGGTATATATGAGTTTTGTTTTGGTTCAATTTAAGTAGTTGAAATTGAATTGTGTTTCATGTAATTACATCGAACCAACCACCAAAAACCTTATATCTAAAGATTTTCATTCAAGCCATGAGCCTTGAATTGAAAGAAGTACTCTTGAAAGCTGGGGAGATCCTATTAATCTTTTTCATAGCATTCATTGCATCAAATACCTTGAAATTCATTTTCAACATAATAGAGAGGAGGATTGTGAAGAGAACTAAAAGCATCTGGGATGATGTCCTCTTTGACTTTTTAAAAGGACTCATCCCTTTCGTCATTTATCTTTCCGCTGTTCTCTATATCACTTTTTATATAATCAAAAACGAGTTCTTCGAAAGGATAGTCTACTCTTTAACCATCTTGGTTGCAGGAATCTTTCTTGCAAGGTTTTTAGACTGCTCTCTTGATAAGATAAGGGCGGAAATAGTCGAGAAAACAGACACCAAATTCGATGATCTAATTCTTCCATTTTTGAGGAAGGCTTTAAAACTCGTGATCTATGTAATCGTCATAATCATGGTTTTAGATAGGCTTGGATACGATGTCACCACCTTGGTGGCTGGAATAGGGATTGCTGGGCTTGCCATTTCCTTTGCAGCCAAGGACACCCTGGAAAATGTGATTGCAGGAATCTTCATAATTTTGGACAAGCCCTTCGTTCTTGGCGATCGGATAGAGGTTTGGAATGCACCAAAAAACTCTGCCACCTGGGGAGACGTTGTTGAGATTGGTCTGAGGTCAACCCACATAAAGACCACAGACAACATTCTAATCGTAATTCCAAACTCTGAGATCATGAGAAGAGACATCATAAACTACACTGCAGTCTCTCCAATGATAAGGGTTAGAATGCCTGTGGGAATCTCCTATGAGAGCGATCTCAAAAAGGCTGAGGAGATTCTCTTAAAAATCTCTGAAATGAAGGGAATCTCAAAAAAACCTTTACCTCAGGTGATAGTCAAGAACTTTGGAGAGTCCTCTGTTGACTTAGAGTTGAGGATTTGGATAACACAGGCAAAGAACAGGAGAAAAATCCAGAATACCCTTAACAAGAAGATTCATGAGGAGTTTAAAAAACACAGAATCGAGATGCCTTATCCAAAGAGAGATATTTTTTTGAAGTCAGAGATGAAGGAATAGCTTTTCCATTATTTAAGTTTCCAAATCAATCCTTGGTAAAAAACCAAGAATACCTATCAGAAAAGTCAAAACTCCAGCTCCAATTATTACCCATGTTACTTCAACATACTCTGCAAGAAATCCTACAAATCCCATGGATACTATGCTCGTTGCTTGGACAAGGGCTCCAAAGCTTCCAAAAACCCTTCCTCTCATCTCGTCTGGAACGAGCTTTTGTAGGGGGGTTGAAGTAGGGACATTTAAAAATGAAACACAAAAACCTATCAAAAATATGAGAATATAGATTGCAAAAACTTGAGGGAAAAAACCAACGAAGGCAAGGAATATTCCAAGCCCCATGGTTCCAAATAAAAGCATCTTCTTCACCTCGAGCCTTTCTCCAACTAAGCCAACGATAATCGCCCCAAGCACCATTCCAACACCTTGCGATGCCTCTATCCCCCAAGACCCTTGATGTCTAGACCAACAACTTCCTTTGCAAACACTATGAAAAACACGTTCACTCCACCGATACAAAGCATTATTCCAGAGAAAAGCATAATCACGAAGAGGACCTTATGATTTTTAAGTCCAAATCTCAAGCCCTCTGCAATTTCAGCTTGGAATTTAGAGGCCCCTTCAACATTCTTTTGAGTCTTTGGAATTTTTGTTTTAAATATGAAGGTTGCAGAGGTGAAAAAGGAGAGGAAATCTATCAAAAAGACCAGCTTGTATCCCAAAAGTGCCACCAGAATTCCACCCAAGGTTGGACCTATGACGATAGACATGGTAAAGGTGGTCTGAGATAACGAGTTTGCCTGAAGTAACCTATCTTGCTCTACGATGTTTGGAATTGTGGCAGACCTTGCGGCATAGAAGAACTCAGAAATCAACTGCATGAGAAAACCACCAGGCAAGCCTGAAACAACTTTGTTGCAAAAATGAGGGAGAAAATCAACGATCCTCTCAAGATATCTGCAACTATCATCACCCTCCTTCTGTCCCATCTGTCCACAAAAACCCCAGCTATTGGCCCAAACAAGAGTGCAGGCACAGAGACAAATATCATCAAAAACCCAACATCCAAGGCAGAACCTCCCCACTCCCACATGATGAGAAAAACCAGTGCCAGATAGGAAAACCTGTCTCCAAGGTTCGAAACAACCTGCCCGCACCAGAGATAGAAGAAATTCCTTATCCTCAAAACCTCGATGAGTTTCATGGCATCACACCATACTGAATATGATAAATGGTCACCTTTAATTAAGTTGTTGGGAAAAAGTGACCAAAATCAAAAAGTACCTAATAACGAACCAGATCAAGCAAAACCTCTCTTGGGTTTTCAGCCTTCACAACTCCAGATGCAAGCAAAACTCCAAAAGCTCCCAGTTCATAGGCTTTCTTCAAATCTTCTGAGGTCTTTATTCCAGCTCCACACAAGACCTTTACCTTTGGGTTTATTTCTTTAACACTCCCAACGGTACCTCTCACGATCTCAGGGTCAGCAGTTGTTACCGAAATCTCTGAACCTATGAGCTCTGGAGGCTCTATGGCGATGAAGTCTGGATCAAAAGAGGCGAGTGCCTTAGAAACCTCAAGGTTGTTGGTACAGATAACAGATAGCAAATCTAAAAATCTACATCTCTTAACCAGAAATTCAATCTCTGCAATTCTCAATCTCCTCTCAGAGTGATTTATCAAAGTGCCTAAGGCATAGGGTTTTATGGATTCTAAGGTGATGTGTCCAGTCTTGGCGCCTGGCACCACCGCATCTGCATGCTGTGCAAAAACTGGAATAGATACTCTCTTTGAGATCAAGGCGAGCTCGGTTATCTGAGGAGCTATTGCAATCTCTTTTTTACTCTCACGAGAGACTTCCTCACAGAGCTCTGCAAGTCTCAATCCCTTATCTCCACAAGCCTCAGGATAGGCCTTGAAGTTTATGAGAATCATTTGAGAGCCCCAAACCTCTTTTTGAGCTTTGAGAGTACCTGTGGCAGGGTAGTGTACTCCATCTCCTCCAAAGGCAATCTGTGAGGCTCGAAGGGACCATGTCTTCTCATATAATCTGTTACCTTTTGAGCCTTTCTTCTCACATCATCAAAGGCAGGATCATCGAATAAATCAACAGGTCCTATCAGTTTTCCCTCAGATAACTGAAATCCAAGCCCTAAAACCCTTGGAGGACCATCGAAGCGAGTACATCTTGCATCTTCAACGGAAACAGGCATCAAAGGACCGTTGTGAGAACCTCTCATCCACCCAGAAACCAAGTGAGGAAATGCAAAGGCTTCCAAAACCTCCCCAAAGGCTGGAAGTCCAGACTGAGCTCTAACTATCCCACATGGATCATCCTTTCCAACGTACTTTCCAGCTATTTGTGAGAGCTTTTCAGTAGAGATGCATGCAACAGCCTCATCTTTTCCTTTTTGGTAAACCCTCTTTACCACATACCTAGATTTTGCTCCTATTAAAGCCAAAAGAGAGTACATCTCCTCGGGACAGCCCAAAAAAACCTTTTTATGTTCCTGAATGTCCCATACCTCAAATCTAAATCCTTGATGCATCGTGGGATCGATGACAAGACCTGCAGTACAAAATGGATCTGCAAACATTCTAAATATTGGTAAGTTGAAAGCCCCTGGTTCTGTCTTATCCATCATGAAGATTGCCACAGGCTCTGCTCCTCTCTCCTCAAATTCAAGCTCAGAAATTCCAGGTCCCATTCCTCTAACGTTCCCAGAAAAGGCATCTGAGAGAAGGTCCTGCCCTGCACCATAGAGCTTGAGTTTTTTTGCAACCTTCGTTGCTTTGTGGAAGGTATCCCAGGCAAGAGTATGAATCTCCTCAGAGTTCGTTCCTTTTTTGTGAGTCATTATGAGGTTAAGGTCATCCCCACAATTTGTGACATGAAAGTCTAACAAAACCTTTTTATCCTTAAGATTTTCTTTTGCAACCTCAATGAGTTTTGGGTGTACTACCACATGTCCAGGGCAGCTCCCAACATCAGCCTTTATCACAGACAGGGTCACTCTCATAAAATCACCAAAAAGATTTTTAAAGAGAGTTTATAAATATATTGCATGGAGTTTTTTCTAACTAAGGGAAGGCTTGAACCCTCTAAAAAGACAGTGAGAAAACTCCAAGATATGAGGGATTACTTTCAAGATTTGAAGGAGTTTGAGAGATTTGCAAAGGAAAATCCCATAGTATATGAAGTTTATGAGCATGAAAATCCTGGAAAGGAAAACCTCTCTTTCGCCACCACCATCCTCTATCCAGGAAAGGTTGCAGATGAGTTCTTCATGACCAAGGGTCATCGTCATGAAAAAGAGAGGGGAGAGCTCTATTACGGAATCTCAGGAAAGGGAATTGTTTTAATTCAAAAAAAAGATGAGATAAAAAGGTTCAACCTCAAAAGAGATTCTCTAATCTACATTCCTGCGGGTTTTGCTCACAGAACCATAAACATAGGGAATGAAAAGCTTGTATTTCTTGCAATCTATCCCTCAGATGCAGGGCATGACTACAAATCAACTAAAGGTTTTCTTTTAAGGGTATTAGAGAGAGATGGAAATTTGATCTTTGAGAGGAAGTAGATGTGGGAGAAGAGGTACAGCGAGGCGAGGGTTAACCTGAACAAAAAGGTTCTTCTCTCATACAATTCAGATATCGATCATATAAAATTTCTAGGAGATACGATTTGGTTGAGAAATTATAGAGGCAAACCTAAGAGGATAAGAAGTGTAAGAGACTTTTTCAAAGGCTTGCTTTTCTCTATTGAAAATGGAAAGGCTTTAGAGCTTTTGATAGAGGATACCAGAACCTATGAGTTTCTGAAAAACTTGAGTTATGATGAAAAAAGGCTTGGAGGACAGGCTGGAATCATGGCAAACCTCTTCTCTCTTTTCTCTGACTTTGTGGTTTGCTACCCTTTTAGGTTATCGAGAGAGCTTGCCATGCTTTTCCGAGAGAATGTTTTGTTTCCAAGAAACTCAAAATTGGTAAGGGCAATGAAGGCTTTTAAAAAAACCGAGTCTGAAAGGCACTTCGTCTTTGAGTTTCAAGAGGGTTTTAAGGCATTTGACTTTGAGGCTCCAAGAGAGAACAGATTCATAACCTCTTTTGTGAATCCAAACCTTGAGTTTTCGAAAGGCTTTGATGAGATGCTTTTAAGCACAAAGTTTGAGAAAGCCATGATCTCTGGTTTTCATTTGATTTTGGAGAAGTACGAGAATGGAACTTATAGAGACTTTTTGAAAAAAGTAAAAGAACATATAAAAATTTTGAAAGAGAATGAAACAGAGATTCATCTTGAGTTTGCATCGATAAACTCTGAGAAGATGGAAAAAGCAGTGATTTTGGAAATTCTTCCCATGGTTTCGAGCCTTGGATTGAATGAAGTTGAACTCTCCTCCATAATGAAGTTCTTTAAGAGAGACTCTGGAGAAGATGTAATCTCTGTACTTGAAAATCTTGAGTTTTTGAAAAACAGGTTTAAGCTCTCAAGGATTCATCTGCACGACTTTGGTTACTATCTTTGTCTTGAAGAAAGGCTCAACCAAGATTCTCTGCTCTCATCTTCACTTGTTGCAGCTTCAAAGGCTTACTTTGGGGAGATAAGACAGAGAGAGGACCTATTCAGAGCTTTTAGATTCCCTATTTCTCACTTAGGACTGGAGAAGCTTAGAATTTTGGGGGTTTATCTTGAGAGCAGAGAGTTTCAAGATACTGGAATCTTTGATAGAGGAGATTACTTTATAGACTTTGTTCCAACAAAGATAGTCTCAAACCCAAAATCCACTGTAGGTCTTGGGGATACTATCTCTGGGATTGGGTTTTTGGGGGCAGAGTGATTACTCTAAAAAAAACATCTCCCAGGGATATTCTCCTTCTCTCTCCATCTACATCCAAAATTAAAGAACCGTCCTCATCGATTCCCAAAGCTCTTCCTTCAAAAACCTCATCCAAGACTGATACTCTCACATTTTCTCCCAAGGTGCAAGAATTTTCTCTCCAGAGCTTGAGGATTTCTTTTGTTTCTCCATTCTCAAGCAAGAGATAGAGTCTCTCAAAATTCTCAAGTATAGATTTCAAGACCTTCACCTTTGAGATCTTCTTCTCAAGGATTTGTCCTATGGAAATTGCACCTTCAGGTACCTCGTTGTTGACGTTGAGTCCAATACCTACTACCACAAAGTCTTTTGCCTCTGTTAGAATTCCACAGAGCTTTTTTTTATCGAATAGAACGTCGTTGGGCCACTTCAATCGAGCCTTAATCCCAAACTTTTTCAAACCCCTAACCACACTAACTCCACTCATCAAGGTTATCAAGGGATTGATCTTTGCAGGCTTTAAAACTATGGAGAACCAAAGCCCGCCCACAGGTGATTCCCATTCTCTTGAAAGCCTTCCCCTTCCTTTTGTCTGGACATCTGAAAAGATCACCGTTCCCTCTTCAAGGTTTTGCCCATGAAGTTTTGCATACTCGTTGGTAGAGTCTATCTCTTTGAAGTGAATTAGGGTTTTTCCTATTTTGATTTGACTTTTCATCGTATTTGATAGGAGTCTTTGCTTATATTTCTATCTTTTCAAACTCCTTTAAGATCTCAACTCCTCGAGAGGCTCCGAGCCTTGTTGCTCCAGCCTTTATGAGTTGCATCGCAAACTCTGCACTCTCTATTCCCCCCGAAGCCTTTATCTCGAGCTCTGGCACAGTTTTTTTCATGAGTTTTACATCATCTATGGTGGCACCACCTGAGCCAAAGCCTGTGGAAGTTTTCACAAATTGAGCCCCAGCTTCTCTTGAAAGCTCACAGGCTTTTATCTTTTCCCTCTGAGTGAGAAAACACGTTTCAATTATGACTTTCACTCCTCTTCCTCTAGAGGCTTTTACAACAGCTTCTATTTCCTCTCTCAAAAACTCATATCTTTCATCCTTCAACGCTCCAAGGTTTAAGACCATGTCAATCTCAGAAGCTCCATTTCTTACCGCTCTCTCTGCCTCGTAGGCTTTAACCTCACTCTCATTTTGTCCCAGAGGAAATCCCACTACACTGCAAACTTTTACTTGAGTTTTTCTCAAAAGGCTCGATGCAAGAGAGACATAGAAAGGGTTTATGCAAACTGCAAAGAATCCATACTCTACTGCCTCACTGCAGAGTTTTTCAATTTCTCTTTCAGAGGCTTTTGGTTTGAGGTTGGTGTGGTCTATGTAGGATGCAAGTTCTTTCCGAGTGATTCTCATAAATGGTGTAGATGCAAAGCTATAAAAAGCTTGAGTTGAAAGGTTTTCAATGTTTACCAGAGAGGAAGGAGCTGAACTCATAAGGATTGTAAGAAAAAACATAAAAAACTACCTTGAGAAGAGAGAGATGCTCCATTTTGAGCTTCCAGCAAAATTTCAGGAGAAGAGAGGAGTCTTTGTAACTTTGAAAAAGCATGGAAAGTTGCGAGGATGTATAGGATTTCCAGAGCCCATATACCCTCTCGAAGAGGCTCTTCTTTCCTCCTCAATCTCTGCAGCCTTTAGAGATCCAAGGTTTCCCCCCTTGAGAGAGGAAGAGCTCTCTGACATCGATTTGGAGATAACCATTCTAACTAAGCCCCAAGAGCTTTCAGGAAAGCGCATCGATTTTCCAAAGAAGATAAAGATTGGGGAGGATGGGTTGATAGTTGAGAGAGGGTTTAACAAGGGACTTCTTCTTCCCCAGGTTGCGAAAGAGTTTGGTTTCAACGCAGAGGAATTTCTGTGTGAAACCTGCATGAAGGCAGGGCTTCCTCCAGATGTATGGTTAGAGGAGGATACGAAGGTTTTGAAGTTTCAGGGGCAGATCTTTTCTGAGAGGGATTAACCTTAAAGCTTCTCTTTTATCTTTCGAAAGATTCCCTTTAAAGTGTGTGCCTCTCTTCCAGTCAGAAAGCTCCTTGCAAGCACTCTCTTAAAGATACCTAGCGCAGTTCCCTTTTTAAATTCCCTTCTCTCCAGCTTCGCTAGAATCTTTTCAAAATCTGAAATTATGAGTTCTCTCTCCTCCCTTGAGGCAGATCTCCACCTCTCCTCTTTCTCTGAAACCTTGAAGAGCTCGTAGAGCAAAATGCAAACTGCATGGGAGAGATTTAAAGTTTCATATTTTTCATGGGTGGGAATGGAAACACAAAAATCACAAAGCTCGATCTCTGAGTTTTTGAGTCCAATGGATTCTCTCCCAAAAACAATTCCCACTTTTCCGGCAATGTTTTTTGAGAGTTCTTGAGGGGTGAGGGCAACCCTTTTTAGGTTTTTGTCACTTCCCCTGACAGCAGTTGTAGCGACTGCAATCTGAACCTCTAAAAGGGCATCTTTCAAATCATCAAAGATGATGGCTCTATCCAAAATGTCTTTTGCATGCATCGCCATAGTGTATGCTTTCTGACTTAAGGGAGGGGGATTTATGAGAATGAGTTTTTCAAAACCAAAGTTTTTAATGCATCTGCAAACACTTCCTATGTTTTCCTCTATCTCAGGCTCCACAAGGATAACACATAGCTCCACAGCTAAGTTTAAATATCATGGTATAAAAAGAATTTGGTGGTTTGATAGAGTATCTGATAGTTGGCATAGACCCGGGAACAACCCTTGGGATAGCGATCTTAGATTTGAATGGGAATTTGAAATCTATCTTCAGCTCAAAAAACCTCCAGAGAAGAGATGTGATAGACAAAATCTCAAAGTTTGGATACCCTTCTGTGATTTCCACAGATGTGAACCCTCCTCCCAAGATGGTGGAGAAATTCTCCAAGTCCTTTGATGCAGTTCTTCATGTACCAGACTCAAATCTTTCGGTGAGTGAGAAGAACGAATTATGCAGAGAGTATGAGGTCAAAAACTCCCATGAGAGAGATGCCCTCTCTGCCGCTCTAAAGGCTTACAACAATTTTTTGAGTAAGTTTGAAAACATAGACGCAAGGCTCAGAGAATTTGAGCTCGAATCTTTATCTCTTGAGGTTAAAAATCTGATACTGAAGGGAAAAAGCCTCACAGGAGCTCTAAAGATCCTGATGGAGACTCCCAAGGAAGAGAAGATAAAGGAAAGGAAAGTACAAGCACCAGAGGTTTTAAAGCTTGAGAGAAAAATCTTGGAACTTGGGTTGAGATTGAGTGAGATGAGGGAGAGAGAGGGGGAATTGAGAGAAAAGATAAGAGCCTATGAAATATCGATTGAGGATTTGAGGATACGGGAGAAGATGAGAGATGAAGATTTGAGAAGAGAGATTTTGAGGGAAGGAATTTTTGAGATCAAGGAAAGTGAGATTAAAAGGTTGAAAAAAGAGCTTAAAATCGAGAGAAAAAAACTTGGAAGAGAATGAGAATCCTTGAGTACTCTGAAAGAGCATTGCCCCTAAAGGTCTTGAATAACTTCTCAAAAGAGGAGATCAAGAAGTTCGACGAGAGATTTGGAATAAAGGTGGGAGATATAATATTTTTGAAGAATGCAAGCGGTGGGGGAGCTTTGGCAGTTTTAGAGTTTGCAGAAAAGAGGGTGAGGGCTGTTATCCATGAGGGTAAGATGTCCCACATGGCTTTGAAGGAGTTTGAGAGAAGGGGAATTCCCCTATTCTCAGCAGAAGAGGTTGAGATTGAGATGACAGAGGATGTGGGCATAGTAGACAGAGCTTCTTTTGAAGAGAAGCTCAAACAGTGGAGATTTAGAAAAGAGTTGAGAGAGGCTGAGAGGAAGAGCAAGATGCTTGAGGAGGTTTTGGAGGAGTATCGAGAGGAAAGGTTAGAGGATTAGGTAAATCTTTAATACCAATTCGGTTTTCCATAATATAAAGTTTTCTATCATTTGACTTTGATGGTAGGATTATCTATGAATTCACCATAAAACTCTTAAATCAATTCCCCTAATGGA
>JBHIDS010000012.1:0-19891 GCA_046760205.1 Candidatus Methanofastidiosia archaeon | reverse complement strand
TTGAAGATCGATTATCTAGAAAAGATTGAAGCAGTCTATCCTGAGCTTGCAAGAGAACTGAAAAAATTGCCAGAATTATCGAAAACAAAGATTTCAAGAGATGCTCTGGAAGCTCTTGAAGACATTTATGGTTTGCTGTTGACAGCAGAGCCTTACCAAAATTACAATGACCGCTTTAATCCTGCAAAAATCACAAAGGCAAGAGAAACCTGGGAAGCCTTTGAATTAATGATAAACGGAGGAACTCCTGACCCAAAAGATTTTGGGTATTCTATCCCAGAATACAATACAGATCTCCAGACTTTATTGTGGCTTGGGCAAGGAAATGAATTTAAACCTCATGATACGTTAGCACAAACATTTGCCATAAATTATGGTTTGATTAACACAATAGGAGAAGAAAAAGTTAGGAGTGCGATTAAAAAAGACACAAATGATTTGTTAAATTTTTTCAGAGAAACCAATATGATGCAGCTGGAAAAAGGATTTTATTTGCTTGAAGATTATCCCTTGGAGGCTAAAATGGCTTTGACGTGGATGTTTAACGCGGGGGTTATTGGTGGTAATGATTTTTACAGAAGTATGAGAAATCTTCATAAGGAAATACCACTTTCGATAGAACTATATAATTGGCGGAACACCTCAATTAAAACATTAAAAAAAATGAGAGATTTTGTTGAAGAACAATCTTGGAAAGGAAAACCATGGATACAGAAAGATGTAAATCAGATGGTCGCTACAATTGATGATTATTTTTGGGGTTCTGGTTTTGAGAGTCATTGGGATTATATCTATCGAGACGAGAAACGGTATATCGAAATAGAAGGCAAGGAGGTATGGGGGCGTTTACATCGGAATGTAAATTTCCTTTTTGATTATTTCCTAAAAAACGGTAAAGGTATTGGCATAAGTGGCGATGAATACGCTCTGGCTAACACATTCAATAGATCTTGGGGGATTGCTGATACTTTTGTGTTAGGGGAAACTCCCGATCCGGGGTTCACGCTTAGCCACAGTTTTATGGTTTATTTTGATCCTGCTTCAAATAAATGGAAAATATGTTCAAATCAATTAAAGTTGGCTCGAGATTATGGAGAAAAAGCAAAAGCTGAACCATTTTTCAATTTATTTAAATTCCCTGTAAAACAGGATGATTATTTTAAGTGGAGAACCTTAAACTCACAATACTTTACATTCACCGGCAACATGCTCCACTACTTTGAAGGCCAGACCTTGGACGAATTCTTGGAAATGTGGGGCGAGGGAGTGTCCACACATGTGCTCAAGAAATGGGTTTTGGGATATGTTTCTTAAAAAAGTTGACAGCTTGGTTTAATTATTCATTACACTATAAACCCAAATAAACGTGAATATCGTTCTTTTTTTCATTTAACATTTCATCCAGGATAATCAATGAAGCTAGTGCATAATACGTGTATAATGAATAAGAAGGCGTCTTTTTTTCGCCGCCGTTGAAACCACCGTCTTTGTTTTGAAATTTTATTATAAAATTTATATGATTTTGCATATTTTTAGGTTTTGCGTTTAAAACCCAAAGTACATTTAATGCCTGATAAGTTGGCTGGACGTATGGAATTTCATTTGGAACCCAGGAAAAACCACCGTTTTTGTTTTCACAGGATAAAATCCAACTTATCACTTTATCTCTTATTTTGTTCATCCAGTTTATATGCTGAATTTTTTTGAATTCCAAGACTTTCAATATGTTTGAAATTGCGACAACACATCTCTTCGTTTCATACATTTCTGAAAAACCGTTTATCGCTCCTGAAAAACCACCATCTTTGTTTTGAAATGCTAATACATTCAATATTATTTTTCTGTAGTTTGGTGCAACTTCGTTTAATTCTAAATATCCATAAGTTCCATAGTAAGCATTGAAAGAGTTTATTGGAAAGATGTTTTTATCCAGATATTCTTTGATTCTTTTTTTCTCAAAATCTTCGTTTAAAATTTTCAAACATCTTATGGCTCTGAACTGCATGTTAATCCATGAATTCGAGCCAGGGGAAGCTCCGAAACCTCCGTCAGGGGTTTGACATTTTTTTATCCATTCTGCAGCTTTTTTTGAATAATATGGCCTTTTCTTTAAAATCATCAAGCTTTGTACACATTCGTAAGCTGTTAATAAGTTAAGATCTTTGTAATAATAACCTCCTTCATTTAACTCAAGTTTATCAATGTAATCCTCTAGCTCTTTTACATTTATTTTGTAATCCAACAATTTTGCCAATCCTGTTGCAAAAAATGTTTTTCTTGGTTCGGCAAGAAGATTTTCTTTGATTGTTGATTTTATGGCGTTTATGTTTAATTCCTTTTTGTTTAACTTTAAGAAATCATTCAAAATTGCAATTTTGTAATACAAAAATTCAATGTTGTTTGTTTCAATCTGCTTTACAAAATTTATTATTTCTTCTCTGTTTTTAATCTTAATATTCAGCTTTTTAAGAATTTGAATTATATGATAAATAATATAAAGATTGGTATTACTTTCTAAGTTTTTGTTTAAATATAAAGCCAATCTTTCTTTATTTTTGACTTCTGCCCTAATATTTAACAAAGACTCTGCCCATTGAATCGTTGCGGATATGTTTGATTCAGGTTCGCCGATATTGCCAAAACCACCATCTTCGTTTTGATGAGAATTAACGAAATTTATGAAATCTTTATAGTAGCGTAGTTTAATCCCTAAAAATTTATGCATCTCGCTCCCCATATGTGTAGTACCAACCCAACTATTCTGACCTGTTGTTTCTCCAAAGCCCCTATGATCTGTTTGAAGCGATTTAACCCAATTTATTGTGTTAGCAAACTTAGGCTTTTTTTGGATATGACACAAAACACCCAAACAATCTCTTGTCGTGTGAGGAGAAGGTTTTAGACACGGATAACTTCCATCTTCATTTTGTAAATTTTTAAGAAACTCTACGGTTTTTTTAAGATTCACATATTTTTTGATAATTTTTCTTGTGTTGATAAGATCACCGAATACAACTTACTTGACATTGACCTCTCTTTGAATAAATGCAACTCTGACAAACTTTTTTTCTCTTTTCATTTTTAGAAACAAAATCTTTGAAAATTTCATTTCTGTTTTTGTATTCTAAGAACTTTTTTCCTATTTGTTCATTACAAAATTCTACCTTTCCGTTAGTGCCAACTATAAACAACTCATTGCAATCTCTGCAATCTTGAGGAACTGAAGAGCTCCGAGGAGGTGGAAGTTGGAAATTGCGAGATTATAGAAGGTGGAGCCAAAAGATCAAAGAGAAAGGGAGAAAAGCAAGGCAGAGAAAGATCTGTCTTTCTTTTTAACCTTTCTCAAACCCTAAACCTTAAAACCCCTGCAATCCCTCCCAGGGTTAAAAGTCTCTCCCCTCCCTCATGTTCTGAGGAAATAACATGCACCTCACATCCAGTCTTTTCAGCTTTTGCTAAAAACTCCTCAACGTCTTTGTTCTCTCTCAAGGTTGAATCCACCACCAAGAGCTTTTTGAGAGCTCCATATTCAAGAGCTTTTTCAACATCTCTAAAACCATAGGTTGCCTCATCTTTGAGAATCTTTTCAAAGACCTCCTCTGTGAGTTTTATCTCTTTTGATAATCTGGATTCTTTAGAAATCCTCTCCACAAGCCCTTTTTTCAAAACCTCATATATTCCTGTTCTTGAAGTTGTAGAGCAACTCTCTATCACAAGGGATTTTTCATACCTCTCCTCAAAGAATTTCTTGAACTCCTCCTTTGTAAACCCAGGTCCACAGACAAGGGTTGGAAGGTCAATCTCTTCTATCTTTTTTGAAACCTTTTCAAAGAAATCCTTCTTCTCCCTTTCTCTATTTTTTCGGTTCCTTTTTCCTGAGATGTTCACCCTAACCGATGCCACAATTTCCACTCCATGCTGCATGACAAGGGCAAAGTCGGCCTCTCCTTCGTCCATCACCACTATCAAAATCTTTGGAGCCTTAGAGGCTTTCACAGCCTCTTTAACTCTCTCAAGCTGAAAGCTCTTCCATTCCTTCTCTATGGTAAGTACCGTGCCTTTTTCCACGTTTATGGTGTGGTGCTCTCCAACATCCTCTCCTTCCTCTATTACGCCAGTGAGTCTCAGTCTGTTGGAGTATCTATGGAACTCGTACTTTAAAACTCTCAACCTTAAGAATATAGGTCTCTTCTCCTCTCTCTCTAGTCTTAGGACTTCCTCTCTCGATTTCAACCTTCTGAAAGTCTTGGCACTCACCAAATCTCCAATTTCAAGGATATTGTTGAGATGCCACAAGTCATCTGTAGATTCAATTCTCAACTTGATCCTCCCATGCTTTAAGTCTTTATGGATAACCTTCATACTCAAGACTTAAAAACCCTCTTTATATATATTGAGTATATGAAGGTGATGAGATATGAAATCTTCCAGTTACAAGAAAGGAAGAAAGGCAGAGAGGTTTGTGGTTGAGAAGTTGTGGAAGAGAGGATATGCTGCAGTGAAAATCCCTGGTTCAGGAAGAGCGTACAAGAGACCTCATCCTGATGTGGTGGCTGGGAATGGAAGGAACTACTTTACAATAGAGGTAAAGGTTACGCAAAATGATTACAAGTACTTCCCAAAAAAAGAAGTTGAAGATCTCAAGTCCTTTTCAGAAATCTTTGGTGCCAAGGCTTTGTTCGCTGTGCGTTTTAAAGGAAAGTGGAGGTTGTTTGAGACTTTTGACTTGGGAAAGACCAAGAAAGGGTACAAGGCTTTGAGTGAGAAGGGAAGGATGTTTGAAGAGGTTTTCTGAAATGCAGATAAGAGAGGTTCAGGTGCAGGACCTTAGAAGGATATATGAGATAGAGTTTGAGAGTTTTCAACATCCCTATCCTCCCCATGTGATAGACTTTCTCTTCGAGAGTCATAGAGAAACCTTTTTGGTTGCCTTTGAGAGGGAAGTCTTGGGGTATGTAATTGGAATTCCCAGAGAGGAAGAGGGCCACATCATCTCTCTTGCAGTCAAAAAATCTCACAGAAGAAGAAGAATTGGCTCTGTTTTGGTTTCAAATCTCTTGGAACTATTTTCTGATA
Source organism: Candidatus Methanofastidiosia archaeon (assembly GCA_046760205.1). Lineage (GTDB taxonomy): Archaea > Methanobacteriota_B > Thermococci > Methanofastidiosales > SZ-28-30 > JBHIDS01. The sequence continues at coordinate 14,815 of JBHIDS010000012.1, read as the reverse complement.
AGAAAAAAGCTACATTGGAAGTGCGAATCTCTAACAAAGCTGCCATAAAACTCTACGAGAAGTTGGGGTTTTCAAGTATTGGAATTTTGAAAAACTATTATGAGAACTGGGAGGATGCGATTTTGATGGAGAGGTTTTTGTGAGAGGTAATTAGATGTCCTTTGAGCTATTTGTCTTTCGAAAAAAGGAGTGTGATCCTAAAAGGTGCACAGCTTTGAAGTTGGCAAGATTAAAAGTTGTAACCCTTCTCCACTCATTCAAGAGAATATCAAAAAACACCATTTTGCTGAATCCATTTGCAAAGATCGCTCTCTCTCCTGCTGATTCAAGATTTAGAACCATCACTGCTCTGGATTGCTCCTGGAAGAGGGCAAAAGAGATTTTCTCAAAGCTGAGATCTAGAACAAACTCAAGGGCTCTACCCTATCTCTTGGCTTCAAATCCCCTAAACTATGGAAAACCTGCAAAACTCTCCACTGCAGAGGCTCTGACTTCAGCCCTTTTCATTTTGGGTGAGAGAGAGAAAGCTTTAAATATCATCCAAGGCTTTTCATGGGAGAAGGCTTTTTTGAGCTTGAATCTTGCAATGCTCGAAAGCTACTCAAAGGCAAAGGACTCCAGAGAGATCATTGAACTCCAGAGTGCTTTTATGAGGTGTTGATGTGAAGTCCAAGTACGCAGAGATAAGATTGTTCAAGATTAAGATTTGCATGAAGTGCAACGCCAAAAATCCATGGAGAGCCAAAAGGTGCAGAAAGTGTGGTTATAAGGGACTTAGACCCAAGGCGAAGGAGAGGAGAGCATAGAAAACCACAAATCTTATAAGACTTGAAACTCTTTGCCATCATGAAAGTTGAAAGCTATATCCTAGAAAAACTCAAAGAGAAGAAATTACACTTTACCTTGATAGATCCAGACAGCGTTTCTCCAAAAAAAGCCAGATTCATAGTAGAAACTGCTGAGAGTTGTGGTACAGATGCAATAATGATTGGGGGAAGCATAAATGCAGTGGGAGGACTCATAGATGGAATTGCCAAGGCTGTTAAAGAGAGTACCTCTCTTCCTGTAATTCTCTTTCCTGGGGGGATTGGTTCTGTGACGAAACATGCAGATGCCATCTTCTTCATGTCCTTTTTGAACTCGAGAAATCCATACTTCATCACCAAAGCTCAGGCTCTTGGAGCATATCCAGTGAGGCTCGCAGGTCTTGAGCCCCTGGCAATGGCTTATATTGTTTGCGAACCTGGGGAAACTGTTGGTTGGGTGGGAGAGGCTGACCTCATACCAAGAGAAAAACCTGAGATTGCTGCAAGCTATGCCTTAGCTGCCCAGTTTCTTGGGATGAAGTTCGTCTATCTTGAGGCAGGTTCTGGATCAAAGTCTCCCCTTCCCCCAAAGTTTGTATCAACTGTAAGGAGAGCCATCGATATTCCTTTAATTGTGGGAGGAGGATTGAGAAGAGGGAAACAGGTTTTAGAGATTGCAAGAGCCGGGGCTGACATAGTGGTTACTGGAACTGTGGTTGAAAAAGCTCAAGACCTTTCACAAAAACTTGAGGAGTTGATCTCAGCCTTAAAGTGATTCAATGAGAACATTTAGAGCTCAAAGAAAGTTGGAGCTGATCTTGGAGATCTCTCAGGGTTTTGGAGAGGAGGAGGTTTACATTCCCCACATGCTTGGTGCTGACATAATTTTAGCACTGATAGAGTATGGAGAAAATCTGAAGACCATTTACGTTCCTCCATCAATCTATGAGCAGACCTCAGAGAGGGTGAAGATTCTCCTGCAAAAGGCGAGAGTTTCCCTAGAGTCCTTTGGAGGTGGAGCTGGAAGACCTCGAAAGTACTCTGAGGAGGATTTGAGAGAGATAATAAAGCTCAAGAACAGGGGATTTCCCATCACAAAAATCTCAAGAGAGCTTGGAATACCGAGGAGAACCATATATCATCTTTTGAAGGATTTGAAGAGATAATTTTTTAAACTGCCCTTTTCTTGAGTGATTCTCCCATGGGATTTCCATGAAGTTCCATGGTTTTTAACCAGCTTTAAAATGTAAAGACTTATGGGAATAAAGAATATTCCAGAAATTGTTCCAGGAAAGTATTCTTGGGTTAAAACAGTCCAAAGAAAGTGATAGATTCCGTTTAAAAGTTCTATTATGGCAAATCCTGTGACAAAGTAGAGATTTCCCCTCTTGCTTGTGGCTATTACAAAAACAATGAAGAGAAAAAGGATTAAAACTGTATTGAAGGCAAAAAACATGGCTTGATCTATATTTTGAATTTGAAAAATTTTTTGATAAACCTTGAATATGGGAAAAAATTCATAGAATCTATAAATGTACTCCTCTATAGAATGTATTGCCTGCACTACTATAAGAGAAAAAACAGCTAATTTCAAATTTTTATCCAATTTCTTAGAAACCATCACAACAACTCTCTAATCTTTGCTAGGGCTTTTTCAAAAATTTTATGGTTTTGAGATTTCAAAGACTTTCCAGGAATTCCAATCCATAAAGGCTTGATTCCCACTTCTTTAAGCTCCTTCTCAAATTCCTCCATGAAGACTCCCATTCCCTCTACAAACTCAATATCTCTTGGAAACTCTCTTTTTCCCCTTTCATTCTTCCATCTTCCAACCTTTGAAATTCCGCATGTTGGACTTCCCTCAGCCCCCAAAACTGCAACAATATCATCCCTCTTTTCTTGAACCATACAAGATGTCTTAGGATGTTTTCTGCCATTTTTTTGTAGTGAGCTCTTATCCTTGGATTCTCATATGCATCTTTTGGAAGAGCTTTTCTGAATATTCCATGCAAATCCATTTCAGGGCATGGTATTTGAAATATTCCAACTCCCTTTGAGATCAAAAGCTTTAAGACATCTTCCTCTACCCCTTGATACTCAGAAAGATTGTCTTCAAGAGAGTGAACATTTAGAATGCAGTGGGAAACAACAACTATTCTTCCACTTCTTTTCATCCTATCCCTCGTCAATTCTCTTTACTCCTTTTTGTCTTTTTCATGTTGTTTCTTTTCATTTTTGTATTTAAGGTTTTGGGATCGGCTTTCCCTGTGAATTTTGGATTCCAAAGCTTCTTAAGGAAAGCTTTATATTCCAAGGTAAATTCCGTTTAGATGATGAGGGCTGCTCTAATTCTTGCAGGTGGAAAGGCTCGAAGGTTTGAGGGAAGAGAAAAGGCTCTCTTGAGGTTTAGAGGAAGGGAGATGCTCTCCTTAGTTCTTGAATCAGCACAAAGGGTTTGTGAGGAGATTGTTATCTCTGTTAGGGATGAGAGACAGAAAGAGCTTCTCTCCCACTACGACCACACCTTTGTCATTGATTCTTTGAAAAATTATGGGCCTCTTGCAGGCTTTTATTCAGGATTCAGAGTGATAAAATCTAGTTACACTGCGGTGCTTGCCTGTGACATGCCTTTTTTGAATTACAAGGTTTTGGAGTATATGTTCTGTAAGGCAAGGGGATACTCTTGTGCGATTCCATCCCATAAAGATGGAAGAGGAGAACCTCTTCATGCAATCTATGAAACGAGAGAAACCTTTTATGCCTGCAAAAAGGTTCTAGAAGAGAAAAAAGGAAAGATTTACGACATGATTGAGCTTCTAAAAAAAGTAAGAATAGTACCTACCGAAGAGCTCAAGAAATTTGATCCAGAACTCAAAATTTTTAGAAACATAAATACCTTGGAGGATTTGGAACTTTCTGATTTGGGAATTTAAAAAAGATAGATAGAAAATCCTGCTTGATTTAGATATTCAAGAATACAAAAAGCTTATATTACTTTAAAGAATAATTCCCTCATGTTTCTTAGATCCTATTTTTCGAAATTTGGGAAATACTCTCAGGTTACATTTTCCCTATGCCTTCTTTCCACAATTCTAAACATTGGTTTTGGGGTGATGATACCCTATTTGCCATTGTTTGCGAGAAGGATTGGAGCCTCTCCTACCCAGGTGGGTTTTGTAATCTCTAGCTTCATGATTGGAAGAGCCATAAGTGCATCCACCTTTGGAAAGAGGAGTGATATTGTGGGAAGAAAGCCCATGATCATTTCAGGAGTCTTGGCTTTTGGTTTAACCTCAGCTTTGATGGTTTTCAGTTTCAACTGGGTTGTCCTGAGTATTTTGAGATTTCTCCAAGGGTTTGCTGCAGGGATTGCATGGCCCATGGCTGAGGCTCTCTTGGTGGACTCAGTTCCCCCGAAGATAAGGGGAGAAGCCTTGGGGATTTATGTTTCTACTCTGCAATTGGGATTCTTTTTGGGTCCTGGGGTTGGGGGGCTATTGTACTTTTTAGCTGAGTCTCTTACAGGTTCTGCACTTTTAGGTTACTCAATTCCCCTTCTCTTCACAGGAATTTTTGCCTTCATCGCAGCTTTCTATGCGAAATCTTCCATAAAAGATGTTTATGTTGGAGTAGAGAAAATGGATGAAAGCTTTGAGTTGGAAATAGATGAGAGGGAGGTGAGAAGAGACATCTTTTCCTTCTATGGAGTTTCGTTTTGCAACGGGTTTGCCCTTGGATTGATAATTCCCATCTTTGCCCTTCTCTTTGTGGATGTCTTGGAGCTGAAACCTGCTCTCTTGGGGATGGTCATGATGGTTGGGGGTTCGGTGGGAGTTTTTATGAATCCCTTCACTGGAATTCTTGCAGATAGAATCGGTCGTAAACCTCTCACTGTTTTTGGACTCACTCTCTCAGGAATCGTTGGAGTTCTCTTTGGCTTCGTTAGAACCCTTTTCGAGACAACCTCCATATTTGTTCTGAGAAGCTTTTCCTTTGCATTCTACTTTCCAGCCTTCAGAGCGTTGCAGGCAAATACCATTCCACCGCAAATAAGAGGTAGGGTGATGGGGAGGATTCAGGCTTCCTTCAACATGGGGGCTGTTGTAGGACCTATGGTGGGCACCTATCTCTACGAGCTTTTTTTGGAAGAAAAGTTCTATTTTAGAGGACACGAGTTTTTGGGAGCAGCCATACCCTTTGCCCTCACAAGCCTTCTGATGTTCTCCTCTGCCCTCACAGTCTTTTTAGTTACAAAGGAAAGATAGCAAAGAATTAGCCAATAGGAATATAAGGAATTTATGTGGAAAATTATCATGGGAAAAATAATGCCCTCATCTAAGGAATTGATAAAGAGAACCTTAGCAAAAAATCCAAAAGCAGAACTAAATCAGCTGCATGAGGAAACATATAAACTCATGCTCAAGATTGAAAAAAAATATTATGAATCTAAAGTGGACGACTTTCTGAGAAAACAAGAAATAGATGAGGAAATAAGAATTAAACTAAAGAAAGCCATGTTAATTCCAATAATTGTTGAAGGTGTAGAATACAGTAATTTTATGGAAGAAGCATCACGAAGAATCAGTCAAACCTATCAAGTCATAAGTGGAAATGTTGCTGAGTTAATTGCTGAAAGAGAACTTAAATTAGTTGGTCTCAAAAAAGATAAACATTATGTGAAGAAAAAAGAAAGAACTGACTTAATAGTCTATCATCCAAATATGGAATTAGCATATGCTAAACATCGAGTTGAAGTAAAGAATGTTAAATTAAGAGAAAGAGCCACAAGAGGTCTTGCATTTGATGGAGATTCTCTATTTGGCTTCTTCGATACTCCTAAAGAATTCACAGAATCTAATGTTGATACTATTGATAAACTTTGTAGAAAATCAAACGGATACTGCTACATCCCACCTTTGACACTTGGAAAATTGACTTACAAAGGAAAAAGAATAAGGTCAAACAGTCAATTTGGAAAAGATATGAAATGTTTTATTGAAGAAGGAGTAATAGATTAAATGTGTCTTCAAAAATTTGAGCACTATCTGCGATAAAATAAGAAAAAATCTAAATAATAAAGTTTTTAAATTGCTACTTCTCTACAAATTTATGTTAAGTTATAATGAATTAGTGAAGAAGTTAAAAGAAATCAAGAATATGAGTTATGTTGTAACCCACCGGAAAGGAGATACAGGAATAGGGAAAACCTTAGAAGACCTTTTGGGTATAAGAGAAAACAATATTCCTGGTCCGAATGGTGAAATGATTGAATTAAAACCAACGAGAAAAGATACAAAAAGCATGCTTACATTATTTACAAAATTCCCTCTTCCAAGAGGAGCAAATTCAATATTACTCAAAAAATTTGGCTATAAATCAGCCAAAGGTAAAGGCAAAAAAGAATTACATACTACAATTAGTGCCACTTCATTTAATACTTTAAGAGGAGAAATTGGTTTCAAGATTGATATTAAAGACGATAGAATAGAACTTGTTTCGAAAGATTTTGAAGTTTTGAGTTATTGGGATAAAAAAACTCTAAAAGAATCTTTTGAAAAGAAATTTCCTAAATTTATGTATGTAAAAGCAGAAACCAAAGGGAAAGGTTCTAATGAAGAATTTTGGTTTAATGAAGTTTGGGTATTAAGTGGATTTGATTTTAGAGATTTCCTGAAGTTATTAAAAGAAGGAACAATCCTTGTAGATATTAGAATCGGACAATATTCTGATGGGAGACCACATGACCATGGTACAGCATTTAGGATTTCACCTGACAAATTGAATTTATGTTTTAAACATAGAAAAAGAGCATTGTAATTATTCAGGTCTCCAAAAATCGAGAATATATTCAAAAGTTGTTCCTAAAGTTATATAATTACTTGGATATCCAAAGATCCCTACTCTGTTCACAAGGTTTCTTCTGTCCCAAATTATTATATTTCTCAATTCATATCCCACTTTTTCCATTTCCTCAATAATAAAAATATGAACAGGATACCTGCGATTCTTCCACCATAAATCAGTAACATTGATAACAGAATGAGCTTTGATCCTCATCTTAGGTAGTATCTCCTTGTATATTTTACCAATTTCTTTTGCATATTTTTTTGGTTTCATTGTCCCAAGGTCTCTTGGGTCGTTAGAATATTGTTGAATTTTGAGATAATGTTTATTCTTCCTAAGATTACCCCTCATGCTTTTGTTTAACCTTCTACGATTCAACATATTGGCATAGGGAGGTGACGTCACACTTAGAGAAATAATCTCATCCTCAAAATATTCAGGAATGTTGATTGCATCATCACATATAGCAATTTGTTTCGTTTGTGAGTACAATTTCTTTTGAGCTAATCTTGAATAACAAAATTTAATATATTCATCTTTTAAGTCAAATCCAACTGCATTCCTATTCAAATCTTGAGCTGATACGAGAGTCGTTCCAATTCCCACGAAAGGATCAATCACCAACTCTCCTTCGTGGGTGAATAGTCTGATACACTTACTTGAGAGTGCAATGGGATACACAGCTGGATGAATATTTTTATCTCTTATATCTCTTTTTTCATAAAAAAATTCCCAAATAGCTACTTGGTGCTGAACCCATTCTTTGCCTGTTAGACAATTAAGCTTATTATCTGGGCAATCACATATTTTTTCATATCCTATGTTCAGGGGTTTTGTAATTTCCAATTCTTTAGTTTTTGTTATCATTTTAATCTCCTCTATTTTAGGGTGTGCCCTTATATATTTTATGTTGAATTGAGTTTCTCAACAATCAGCCTCTTATTCTCAACATCAATTTTAACTTTTACTCTCTTTGTATTAACTGTAAAAGGAAATTGTGAATCTCTAACAATTTCTGCAGGTATTTGAACATACATAGTTTTTTTGTTTTCTCCCTTAACTTTCCACATCTTTGTTTTTGATTCTATACTCATAACATCACTCAGTAATTTATTAAGTATTGTTTGAATTTATAAAGTTTTTGATTGAATGATTCCAAAGATAGGTTTCTCCCAAAATCTTTATAAAAGAATCCGCAAAGTTAGCCTAACGTGATGTGATTATGAAAAATATCTTTGTAAAAGGTGCCTGCCAGCACAACCTAAAAAATATAGATGTGGAGATTCCAAGAAACAAGCTGGTGGTGATAACAGGGGTCTCTGGTTCTGGAAAATCCTCCTTGGCTTTCGACACCATATATGCAGAGGGTCAGAGAAGGTATGTAGAATCTCTCTCAGCCTATGCCCGCCAGTTCTTAGAGCAGATGGACAAACCTGACGTTGAGTATATTGAGGGGCTCTCTCCAGCAATCTCCATAGAGCAGAAGGGAATCTCCAAGAATCCCCGCTCCACCGTTGGAACGATTACAGAGATTTTTGATTATTTGAGGTTACTATATGCCAGAATTGGAACTCCTCACTGTCCCAAGTGTGGAAGAGAGATTGCAAAACAGACACCAACACAGATTGTGGATCAAATCCTTAACCTTGATCTTGAGAGAATTCAGATTCTAGCACCCATTGTGAGAGGAAGAAAGGGAGAGTACAAATCCCTTTTCAAAGATCTACAAGGAAAGGGTTTTGTTAGAGTGAGAGTGGATTCAAAGCTTTTTGAACTGGAGGAGGAGATCGAGCTCGATAAGTACAAAAAACACACCATTGAGGTGGTGGTGGACAGGTTGAGGCTTTCAGAGGGTGTAAGGGGAAGGCTCACAGATTCTGTGGAGACCTCTTTAGAGCTTTCTGAAGGTTTGGTCGTTGTCTCTTCAAAAGAGAGAGAGTATCTCTTTGGTACAGAGCTCTCCTGTCCTGAGTGTGGAATCTCCTTCGAGGAACTCTCTCCAAGGATGTTTTCCTTCAACTCTCCCTTTGGAGCCTGTCCCCAGTGTCATGGTCTTGGAACAAAGCTGGAGATAGATGAGGAGTTGGTGATTTCAGACAAGAACAAATCAATTCTTGACGGAGCCATAGTTCCCTATGCCAGAAGTGAGGACTCCTGGACCATGCAGAGGCTTTATGCTGTTGCGAGGCACTATGGGTTCTCTCTCAAGACTCCCATTCGATTCCTGAAAAGAGAGCATTTAGATAAGATTCTCTATGGCTCTGGGAGAGAGAAGATCAAAAGTGTGTACTCAAACGAGGATAGAGATATTTACTTCGAGAGTGCCCATCCCTTCGAGGGTGTCATTCCAACCTTGGAGAGAAGATTCAAGCAAACTAAGTCCGAGGGAATGAGGAGATGGTACGGGAGATTCATGTCAAAAAAGCCCTGCTCAGAGTGTGGTGGAAAGAGGCTTCGCCCTGAGAGTCTTGCGGTAAAGATTGCCTCAAAAGACATCATGGATGTTTGTGAGCTTTCTGTAAAGGAAGCCTTCAAATTTTTCTCAAATCTGAAACTCTCCAAAAGAGATAGAACGATAGCAAAGCAGATTCTAAAAGAGATAAGAGAGAGACTTTATTTCTTGATAAGTGTTGGATTGGAGTATCTGACTTTGGATAGAAGAGCTTCCTCCCTCTCTGGAGGAGAGGGACAGAGAATAAGGCTTGCCACACAGATTGGATCCTCCCTCGTTGGAGTTTTGTACATCTTGGACGAACCAAGCATTGGGCTTCACCAGAGAGACAACCACAAGCTCTTAGCTATGCTTTCAAAGTTGAGGGATTTGGGAAACACTGTAATAGTGATAGAGCACGACAAAGCCACCATGGAGGCTTCAGATTACATAATAGACATGGGACCTGGGGCTGGAGTGCACGGTGGGGAAATAGTCGCTTGTGGAAAATTTTCAGAGATAGCTTTGAACGAAAACTCTCTTACAGGAAAGTACCTTAAGGGAGAGTTGGAGATCAAGATTCCAAAGGAGAGGGCAAAACCTAAAGGTTTTCTAAAGCTAATTGGTGCAAGGCACAACAACCTTAAAAACATAGATGTTGAGATTCCCCTGGGAGTTTTCACCTGTATCACTGGAGTTTCTGGTTCTGGAAAGTCTTCTCTCATAAATGACACCTTAAACAGAGCTTTATCGAGGGAGTTTTTTTCATCAAAGAAAAAACCAGGGGTATATAGGAGAATGGAGGGACTTGAAAAGATAGATAAAGTAATCACCATAGACCAGTCCCCCATAGGAAGAACTCCTCGTTCAAATCCAGCCACCTACACAAACGTATTCACACCTATAAGAGAATTGTATGCAACTTTAAAGGAGTCCAGGATGAGGGGCTACAGACCTGGGAGATTCTCCTTCAACGTGAGGGGAGGGAGGTGTGAGGCTTGCGAGGGAAATGGTATCATCAAGATAGAGATGCATTTTCTTCCAGATGTCTATGTTCCCTGTGAAGTTTGCAAGGGAGCAAGGTTCAACAGAGAAACTTTGGAGATAAAGTACAAGGGAAGGAGCATATCTGATGTCTTGGAGATGACAGTTGAGGAGGCATTGGAGCTTTTCAAAAATATTCCAAGGATTAAGAGAAAGCTTCAAACTCTACATGACGTTGGGCTTTCCTACATCAAGCTTGGACAGCCAGCCACCACTCTATCTGGAGGAGAGGCACAGCGAGTCAAATTGTCAAAAGAGCTCTCCAAGAGTACAACAGGTTCAACCATATATTTTTTGGACGAACCTACCACTGGGCTTCACTTTCATGATATAAAAAAGCTTTTATCAGTACTTCAGAGATTAAAAGAGAGGGGAAACACTATTGTTGTTATAGAGCACAATTTGGATGTGATAAAGATGGCAGATTGGATCATAGATCTTGGTCCTGAGGGAGGGGATGAGGGTGGATATGTAGTTGCCACTGGAACTCCGGAGGAGGTGGCGAGAACAGAGACTTACACTGGAGAATTCTTGAGAAAAGTTCTTAAGATGGAGATTGTTGTGGGTTGAGATAAGGAACCAAAAGATTTATATATATTTTAAAATTGAAATAAATAACAAATAGATGGGGCGATGTAAATATGAATGAAAATATTAAGAAACTCATTACTATCTTGGCACATGGATTTGTGGTTTGGGCACTCTGTGGAGCAATAATATTTATTGGCAGGGAGATCACCACCATGGAGAGTACTTTAATTATTCATGCAATTGGCGCTCCAATCATCGCTGCAACAATATCTTTGATTTACTTGAAGAAGTTCAATTACACCAGCCCATTACAAACAGCAATTGCATTTCTTTCTGTCGTGATTTTATTAGATTTCTTCGTTGTCGCTCTTCTGATTGAAAAAAGTTTTGAGATGTTCAGAAGTATTCTAGGAACATGGATTCCCTGGGCATTGATCTTTACATCAACCTATCTAACAGGTTCATATGTAAAGAAATAAATCTGAACCACAACCATCGCTCAATATTTTATAAAGGAGTACACTGGGTTTCGTCCAGATAAACATTGAATAGCAATTTAGGATTTACTAATTTGCCAAACGGAAACAGAAAGATTTATATAAAATTCAACTAATTAAAAAGATGGAGGTGTGTAATGAAAGAATTAAATGAACTCCAAATTGCAAGTCTGTTACATGATATAGGGAAATTCTGGTGGAGGAAAGGAATAAACGTTGGTGAAGAGGATATTGATGAATGGTGGGATGGAGAGAGGATAAAACACCAAATTCTCACAGAAAAGTTCATTGATTCTTTAGAATTTCCTAATGAGATAAGAAAAGAATTAGTTAAAACTCTTGCAGTAAGACACCACGATTCTGATGCTACACCTGACATCTTTAAAGTTTCAACAATCCTTGATAAAAGGACAAGAGAATTGGCAAGAATAATTTGTGTTGCAGACAACATTTCTTCTGGAGAGAGAGAAAAAGAATTAAGCAAAAAGACTAAAAGACCACTTCACTCTATTTTTGTAGATATTATTTTGAATGAGAAAAGGAAAGCTAAAACATATTATTATCAACCTGAAACATTGACAATGAAATTAGAACCAAGAATCTTAGATGGAGACTGGAAGAAAGAGGAATTGTACAAAAATTATGAGAAATTATGGGAAAGTTTCTATGAAGAGATGAAAAGTCTTCCTTTAGATTCTTTATACTCCTATTTCAACACTCTCCTGAACCTTTTGAAAAAATACACCCAACTTATTCCATCAGCAGGTTTCAAGACAAAACCAAACATTTCTCTTTTTGACCATTTAAAAACAACCTGTGCTATTGCCACTTGTCTTTACAAGTATTGGAAAGAGTATAGAACATCAGTTCAAAGCTCAAAGACAGAATATTTCCTTATTATATCTGGAGACATATCTGGAATTCAAAAATTCATATATAGCGTGGCATCTCCTCAAGAAGCTCAACCTGGAATGGCAAAGAGATTGAGAGGAAGATCATTTTATCTGAACATCTTGAATGAATCCTTAGCAATGTTGATTTTGAGAGAGTTGAAGTTGCCAGAAACAAATCTTTTGTGGTGTACTGGAGGACACTTCTTGATTATTGCCCCAAACACTGAGAAAGTTGAAAAAAAGCTAAAGAAGATAAAAGAAAGGATAAATATGGAGCTATTAAGAAAATTTAGAGGAAATATTTATTTAACTTTAGGTTTTGGAAAATTTAATCCAGAAGAACTAAACAAATTCAACAAAGTAACAGAAGAATTGAATCTAAAATTGACAAATGAAAAAAAGCAGAAATATTCTGGTGAGTTACAAAAATTATTCCAAGAAGAACGAGATCTTCCTGTTGAAATATGTATCGTATGTGGAACACCATTTTGGAAAGATAAGAAAGAAAGAATCTGCAAGGAATGTGAAAACCATGAGAAGATTGGAAAGGATATTGCCAATGCTGCTTGGATAATAAAATCAGAGCTCAATGGAAAATCAAGAAAATCTGAAAATGATTTTGATTTAATAGAATTTGAAATTGGTTACAAATTCTTGAGAGAGGAAGGAAAGTTACTTGATTCTATAGGTGAAATATTTGAATTTTCAAAGACAATCAAAATTTCTAAGTTGAATGATACAAACTTCTATCCAATTTCAAAAGAAACACTTTCAAAGCTTGGAATTCCAGTTGTCTATGGATTTTCCTTTATTGGAAATACAGTTCCTTTTCATAGGAATCAAAGAGAAGTTCTGAATTTTGATCATCTTGCACAATTGAGTAATGGAGGAAATAAGATTGGAATTTTGAAAATGGATGTAGACAATCTTGGAATGGTGTTTTCAAAGGGATTAAAAAATCCCTCAATTTCCAGAATCTCCACTCTTTCTTCCTTTTTAGAACTATTTTTTTCTGGGAGAATCAATCTCCTTTGGAAAGAGATGAGAGTAGATGAAAAGCGAGAAGAGGATTATGTTTGTGAGGAATGTGAAAAAGAAAAAGGAGAGGAGATTGAACTTAAATTGGAAGATGAAAAAAAATTAACTGTGTATATTCCTAAAGATGATGTCTGCGAATCTTGTCTTGATAATGTCAAAATTCCCAAGACATATATAACATATTCAGGTGGTGATGATCTCCTAATAGTTGGTTCTTGGGACACAACAATTAAACTTGCAAAAAAGATAAGAGAGGAATTCAAGGAATTTGTGTGTCATAACCCAGACATAAATATTTCTGCAGGAATCTTTTTATCAAATTCAAAATTTCCAATTGGAAGGTCGTCGCTCAGAGCCAATGATTTGCTTGAAAAATCAAAGACAGGTAAAAAGGATAAGATAAGTGTCTTTGGAGAAACTGTAAAGTGGAATACTATAGATTCTGAAAAGGGATTTAATGAGCTATTCAAATTTGCAATAGAATTGGAAAGACTTGTGAATAAGGATAATATTTCGAAGAGTTTTGTATATTCTCTTTTATGGATGTGGATGAATACCTTTGGCAACATAAAAGACTTGAATCTAAAGGTAAGACAGGAAAAAAAGAAGTATGTTCCATACTTTAAGTATAAGTTGGCAAGAACTGTTGATAGAAAGAAGAAAAGGAAAATATTTGATTACTTGGATGAAAAAGGCATAAAATACATGCCTTGGATAAAAATCCCAGTTTCCTGGGTTAGTCTTAGAGGGAGGTGATTTGATGAATGAAAAAATTAAAATCCTTTTGGAGGAATGCAGAAAAATCCAAGAAGAAATCATAAATTTGAAAAAACCACAGAGAAAAGATTGGAATAAAATAAATTCTTATGAAAATCAACAATTCGAAAGGATAAACAAAATATCAAAATTGCTCCAAGGAGAACTTTCAGAGAAAAAAAGTTTCAAAGAATTTGAACCTGAGGAATTTGCAGGAGAAGATCAATATGCTAGTGTAATAGGAGAAATATTTAGCAAAAAGTACCATGGAAACAAATGTAAAGTTGAAATGAAAACAAGTCAATTGAGGAAATTTTTTGATTCTGCAAGAAAAATTGAAGCAGATCTCTTTACTAAGGGGGAAGATTGGAATGGAGCGAAAGTTGATTTTTATTTATTGAAACCTAAACTTGCATATGCAAAAGGGAGAGATTTAATACCAGAACAATTTTATAACATTATTATGACTTGCCTATCAAATATTGATTCAAAAGAAGATTTCAAAAGATTCATGCAATTTTTTGAAGCTATTGTAGCATACCACAAGTTTCATGGAGGTGATTAAATGCAATTTCAAAAAAATGTAGTTATTTCAGGAACAATCATTTGTACAACAGGACTTTCAATCGGAGGGACAGATGTTTCAATTGACATAGGTGGAGTTGACAAGATTGTTGTAAGGGACCCAATCTCAGGACTTCCATATATTCCAGGTTCTTCTTTAAAGGGAAAGATGAGGAGTCTTTTGGAATTGGCAAAGGGAAAAATTTCAAATGATGGAAAACCTTGTAATTGTGGAAAATGTGTTGTCTGTAAAATATTTGGTATCAGTGCAAATGTAAAAAAGGAACAGAAAGGACCAACAAGACTAATAGTGAGAGATTCTTTTCCAACTAAAGAAACTTCAGAAAAATGGAAAAATATAGAAACACTTATATCTGGAGCAGAAGTTAAAGCAGAAAATTGGATTAATAG